>MAAG01000080.1 GCA_002163065.1 Arcobacter sp. 31_11_sub10_T18 | reverse complement strand
TAAATTTGGGAATATTGAAATTGAAAAAGAAGGAAAAGTAATTGGTGAAACCAAGCAGTATATTAGAATTCAAAAACCCAATGGAAGAATAGAAAAAATATACAAAAATGGTAGTACTAAATGAATATGCTCTCCTTCCTAGGTGAAACACCAACTATTGCTTTACGAAATGCTCAGATTGAATGTGGTGAAGATGCTATTGTGATTTCTACTAAAAAGATTTCTGATGTATCTAGTGGAAACCCAGATATGTATGAAGTCATTGTTGCACTTGAAAATAGTAGAGATGAAAGTAAAGTGCCCATTGCAAAGAAAAAAATAATTGGCCATGATCCAAAAAAAGATGAAAAGTTTGCAGCGCAATTTTATGACTTCAAATCTGAAATCATGAAAATGCAAGATGCAATTGAGCAAGTACAAAAATCTATTTGGGATCCTAAAAGTCAACTTTTTGACTTAACTATCCCACCTGAGTTTGTTGATATCTATAACTTGTTTGAACAAAATGAATTTGATCAAGAAATGACTTATACCATTTTAAAAAAAACCATTAAACAACTGCCTGTTGCATTGAAATCAAACCCAAAAAAAGTTAATGATTTTTTTAAATTGATATTACGTCGAATTGTTCCCATCAAACATGAAGTTCCTTTGAGAAAACATCAAAGAAAGATTATTATGATGGTTGGACCAACAGGGGTTGGTAAAACCACAACTATTGCTAAGCTAGCAGCTCGTTATGCATACAAATTAGGTTCAAACTATAAAGTTGGTATTGTTACACTTGATTCCTTTAGAGTTGGAGCTATTGAGCAATTAAATGCTTATACTAATATTATGAGATTGCCTTTAGAGGTTGTTAAAAAACCTGAAGATTTGGTTGAGGCTTTATTACGTTTAAAAGATTGTAACTATATCTTTATCGATACTGCTGGTAGTAGCCAATATGATGTGGATAAGATTGAGCTTATCAACGAATATCAACAAAAAGTTGAAGAAATGCCCATTGAAAAAGTTCTTGTTTTACCAGCAAATGTTAAACAAACTGACTTACAAGAGATATATACTAATTACTCTAGGTTGAATATTGATGCACTTACTTTTACAAAGTTAGATGAAACAATTAGTTTTGGAAATCTCATTTCTTTTGCCCATAAAACAAAAAAATCTATTACATATTTTTCTGTTGGTCAAAATGTGCCTGATGATTTGATTGTTTCTGATTCATCTTTTTTAATCGAATGTTTTATGAACAGATATTGTCCTAGGAGATAGTATTTGTTTAATTCAATTTCATCCCAAGCTTCTAAGCTTATTAATCTTACTAAAAGACGCTCTATTAAAGAATCAAAAACTAAACTGCTCACTATTACTTCTGGTAAGGGTGGGGTTGGTAAATCTACATTTACAGCTAATATGGCATACCTTTTATCTAAAAGAGGCTATAAAGTAGTTGTTATTGATGCTGATATTGGCTTGGCTAATATGCAGGTATTATTTAATATGAGACCTGCACTTACTCTATTTGACTACATTGAAGGTCATGCAAAATTAGATGAAGTATTGCTGCAAACACCTTATGAAAATATTACTTTGGTTGCAGGAAAAAGTGGTTTTCAGTACTCCAACCACTCCAATTCTTTTGTCTTTTCAAGAATAGTAGAGGACATATTAAATTTGAACAAATTTGATATCGTTTTAATAGATACAGGTGCAGGTTTAAATGAGTACGTTAAAGAATTTTTACAAATATCTGATCATATCTTAGCCATTACAACAACTGATCCAAGTGCCCTTACTGATGTATATGCATTGATGAAAATGCTATCCAAAGATAAAAATCAGCTTAAAATATGCTTCAATCATACTAAAAACTATAAAATTGGACAAACCATAACAAATTCACTTGAAAGCTTGGCTAAAAACAATAGACTTAACCCTGAGTTTATGATAGAATATATAGGTAATGTGTCGACATCACATAACATTTCTACTACTGGAAGACTGAGAAAATTGTTTTCAAATGAGTTTAAAAACGATACAGTTACCAAAGAGTTAGAAATTGTTATTAACGCATTACTAAAAACATTATATTAGGATTAACAGGGTGTTTCTTAACAAAACTGCAGTTTATTTAATTCTTACTATTATAGAAAGTGAAATCTAATGGTAGTTGAAAGATTCTCCCAAAATATAATAGGCAGTGGTTTATTTAAAATCTACATAGCGACAGGTTTTTTTGCTACTCTTATTTTTTTTGTGATAAATGCAGATTTATTTACACCTTTGGAAATGTTAGTTGGAATTATAGGCGTTACTGTTATTCTGAAAGGCGTAACAAATATGATGTTATCATTAATAATTTTGTTGTTCAGTTTTGATAATAAACAAGCTCAATTAGATTTTGAATACAATTCTGAGAAAATTGACTCTCTACTTGCTGGTTTATCAATTCAAGATGCAACTGGAAACAACACTAAAAAATAAAAGGAATTTGAATGGTTATTTCTTCAATCGCTAATACACTGGCACTTAACAGTAAAGATATTAATTCAAATAGTACAACTTCCTCAGGAGATGGTTCTTTTGAAATGGCATTAAAAAATGCGGTAAAAGAAGTAAATCAAACTCAAGTTGAGGGTTATAAAGCAATGGAAGGTTTAGCAACTGGTGATATTAAAAATATTCAAGAAGCTGTTCAGAAAATTGAAGAAGCTGAGCTAAGTCTCAAATTGGCTTTAGAAGTAAAAAATAAAGCTTTAAATGCGTATAAAGAAGTTATGAGAATGCAAATTTAATTTGCAGGTTTAATTTATAAGTTATAGGAGAAATATTATGGGACTATTTGACGGATATGATTTATCAAGCTCTGGTATGAGTGCTCAAAGAACTAGAATTAATGTGGTCAGTGCAAACATTGCAAATGCTCAAACTACTCACACAGCTGATGGTGGTCCCTATAAGAAACAAAATGTTGTTTTTGAAGAGATGTTGTTGAATGCTCAAAAAAGCTCTACTCCAAACTCTTCAACTACTACAAGCGGTAATTATACTCCCCTAAGTGGAGTGGCTGTAAAAAATGTCATTGATTCTAAAGCTGAACCTATGATGAAATATGAACCTGGACATCCAGATGCAAATGGTGATGGATATGTTGCTTACCCCAATATTAACCCCGTGGTTGAAATGGTGGACTTAATTGAAGCAATGAGATCATACGAGGCAAATGTTTCGGCATTTACTGCACACAAAGATATTGATACCAAAACCTTGGACATATTAAAGGGGTAAGCTATGACTAAAGAATTAAACTTATCTGTAAATGATACTAGTGAGATAACTACAGATAAAACAGCAAGCTCGCAGAAATCTACTCCCAAAGAGGGAAAATCATTATTTGATAATTTGCTTTCAAATATAAGTGAAAAAGATACTTCTGCAGAAAAAACAAATCAAACAGATACTTCAAAGAAAACAGTTTTAACATCTGATGCAAAAAAAGATATTAGCTCAAATGCTGTTAAATCGACATTGATAAATAATACACCTGAAAGTAAAACTCAAAAAGAGCAAACTTCTAATAATTCTACCCAAACTAAAGCTGAGACTCCTGTGACTCCTGTAAAGGTTGAAAATAAAACACTCTCTCTTATGGATAGAATGTTACTTGAATCTGCTCAAAAAGTTACTCTTCCAACGCAAGATGAGCTAACAATGGTTAAAAATCAAACTCCTAAAGTCCTTGACAATGTTGTTTCTAATAAAACAAATGAAACTACTGATCTGCTTGGAAAAACGGAAAAGAAAACAGATGAAAATATTAAGACTGACATCAAAACTGTAGATGATAAAAAAAGTGAAATAAGTAAAAAAGAACCAATCAACACTGATGATGTAGAAAATATGAAAAATAGTAACTCTAAGAGTTTACTTGATATGTTACTTAAAGATATAAGTACACAAATAAAGGATGTGACACCTCCAACTATTGAAAATACGTCAGAACAAATTGATAAACCTCAAAGTGTTAAGGGTGATGAGTCTAAAACCAGTGATCCACTTATATCTAAACTACAAACTTTAATTACCGAGGAATCACCTCTTAAAACTGAAAGAGTACCTACGGAAAAAAATATTCAAACTGGTGAAAAAACATCACCCATATCTGTAAGTGAAACTCAACTGAGTGTATTACCGAAAATTGAGATTAATAATGCAACAATAGAATCAGAATTAATTAAAACAATAGAAACAAAACCATCAGAAACTATTCTTTCAAAAGAAGTACAAAAAAGTGAACCTAATGTATATAATAATAGTGAAGTTACTAAAC
>MAAG01000016.1:19134-24716 GCA_002163065.1 Arcobacter sp. 31_11_sub10_T18 | reverse complement strand
TGGTGTATTAAAATCTTTTGAAGCCATTAGCTCAAGTGGATTGGGTGACCCTTCAATTTTTTCTCATGGAATCTCAGTCGCTCTAATTACTACTATAGCAGGTCTGATTGTTGCAATTCCCCATCACTTATGTTACAACTATTTTATTCATGTTTTAGATGAGTTGGAATTAAGAGTTAAAAATGAGGTTATAAGAAATAAGGCATGAAAAGAAGAGAAAGCTTACCCATAGACCTAACACCATTGATAGATGTGGTTTTTATTTTACTGATATTTTTTATTGTAAGTTCTGTTTTTAAAAAAGAAGAATTAGCACTTATATTAGACTTACCCTCATCTCATGCAAAAGAGGTGGAAGTAGATGTAAAACAAGTAGCCATTGAGTTAAGCCCTAAAAAACTTGCTTATAAAGGTAAAGAAGTCACATTAGAACAACTTGAACGAAATTTTGAAAATGTTCTGGATAAAAAACAAGCTGTATTGTTTAGAATTGATAAAAAAGTAAGTTATGAAAAAGTTGTGGAAGTTCTTGATTTACTTCAAAAGTATAATCTTAATAATTTAGCCTTGATTACAGAAGAGGAAACATCTAAACCGTAACAAGTAAACGAACTTACTTGTTACAGTTATTAAAGTATTAGTTTTTATTTAGACCTTGTAAGTCTGAAAATGCAACTTCTAGTCTTGAGATTGTAGCTTCTTGACCAGCACGTAACCATTTTCTTGGATCATAGTATTTCTTATTAGGTTTAGCTTCCCCATCAGGGTTACCAATTTGACCTTGCAGATAATCTTTGTGTTTACTTTCATATCCTCTTACTCCATCCCAAAATGCCCACTGAGTATCGGTGTCAATATTCATTTTAATCACACCATAAGAAACTGCTTCTCGAATTTCTTCGATAGAAGATCCAGAACCACCATGAAATACGAAGTTAACAGGATTTTCTTCTATATTTAACTTTTTTTGAATGTATTTTTGTGAGTTGTCTAAAATCACTGGAGATAAGTGAACATTCCCAGGTTTATAAACTCCATGAACATTTCCAAAAGAAGCTGCGATTGTAAAGTTTGGACTTACTGGGTATAGTTTCTCAAAAGCATAAGAAACCTCTTCTGGTTGCGTATATAATAAAGAATTGTCAACATCAGAATTATCTACACCATCTTCTTCACCACCAGTAATTCCCAACTCAATTTCAATCATCATATCAAGGTCATTCATTTTTCTAAAATATTCAACACAAGTATCAATATTTTCTTCTAAAGGTTCTTCACTCAAATCTAACATATGTGAAGTATATAATGGACGTCCAGTATTAATAAAGTGTTTTCTACCAGCATCAAGTAATCCATCAATCCAAGGAAGAAGTTTCCTTGCAGCGTGATCTGTATGTAAGATAACTGGAACGCCATAAGCTTCAGCCATAGTATGAACATGTTGAGCTCCACTGATTCCACCTAAGATTCCAGCTTTCTCTTTCTCATTACTTAAGCCTTTTCCAGCAAAGTAACTAGCTCCCCCATTACTAAATTGAATAATAATTGGAGAATTAACTCGAGCAGCACTTTCCAAGATTGCATTTACTGAATCCGTATTTACAACATTAACTGCTGGTATTGCAAAGCTATTTTTCTTTGCATAATCAAAAAGTTTTTTCGCTTCACTACCACTTAATACACCTGGTTTAACAATATCTAATACACCCACTATTTATCTCCTACTTTATAACTATTTTTGCTTTTGCTCTAAGTCCATTTGCAATTGACTTAATATGTTTTTGAAACTTATCTTGTAATACCTCTTTTGTAATCTTCTTTTCTACTTCAGAAAATAATGCAGTTTTAGCAGCACTTTTACTTTCTAATAAAATTACATGGAAACCAAATTGTGTTTTCACAGGTTTGACAGTATACTTACCTACTTCAAGTGCAGCAGTTGCAGCTGAAAATTCAGGAACCATTTGCGCTGGTGCAAACTTACCTAAATAACCACCTTTTTTACCAGTTGGTCCAGTTGATTTCTCTTTTGCAAGTTCAATGAATTTTGCTTTTTTATCTTTAGCTGCATCCAAATCTTTAATAATAGTCAATGCTGTTTCTTCTTTAGCAACCAAAATATGTCGCGCTTCTAAAGTAGCTTGTTTTTTATACTTTAATTCATTGTTTTTATAATACGCTTTTTTATCTTCTTGCGTGATTTTCAGAGTTTTAAACTCTTGTTGCATCCAAATTTCCAAAGCCAAATCATTTTTGATTTTTTCAATCGCATCTTTGAATCTTTTGGTTTTTTCAACACCACTAGATAACGCTTTACTTGTTAAAAGCTTTTTTTCAATCACTTGCTGAATAACTCTGTCTTTTGTATCTTTTGGCAAAGTGTCAAATTTTATTTTAGGATTTCGCAAAATAACGGCTAAATCTGATTTTGTTACATCTTGACCATTAACAGTAGCATATATACTTGCAGCACTCAAAGAAGAAGCTGTTATAGCAATACTTGTTACAAGACTTAAAACTGTTTTTTTCATTTTATTTCCTATAAATTTTTATAAATTTTATCTAAACATCTGTGTATTTATTGTGTATCAATGGTTTTACACAATTTCATTGAATATGAATTGTTACATTTCACAAAAGTTTATAAATGTGAGAGATTATATCATAATCATTCTTATTGTATAAAATTACTATTATTTAACAAATTTCTAAATTTACCTTAAAAAGACTTTAATTTTTTTCATTTTTATGGTACAATTCCGAAAAATTAAAGTTAACTTAAACTTAAACAAGGGATAAAAATAATGAGAATATTGATTATTGAAGATGAAATAACTCTTAACAGAACACTACAAGAAGGTCTATCTGATTTTGGATATCAAGTAGATACAGCAGAAAATTACAAAGATGCAGAATACTTTATTGATATTAGAAACTATGACTTAGTATTAACTGACTGGATGTTACCAGATGGTGATGGAATTGAATTATGTAAAATTGTTAAAAACAGATCTAACAGAACAGCTGTAGTTATTTTATCAGCTCGTGATGATAAAGACAGTGAAATCGAAGCACTTAAATCTGGTGCAGATGATTATATTAAAAAACCTTTTGATTTTGATATTTTATTAGCAAGAATTGAAGCTAGATTAAGATTTGGGGGAACAAATGTAATTGAAATTGATGATTTATCAATTAACCCAGATGAAGAAAAAATTCTATATAATGGTGAAGAGATTGAATTAAAAGGTAAACCTTTTGAAGTATTAACTCACCTAGCACGACACAGAGATCAAATTGTTTCAAAAGAACAATTATTAGATGCAATCTGGGAAGAACCAGAATTAGTTACTCCAAATGTAATTGAAGTTGCAATTAATCAAATTAGACAAAAAATGGATAAACCTTTAAATATTTCTACAATTGAAACAATCAGAAGAAGAGGTTACAGATTCTGTTACCCAACTGCTGACCAAGAAGCAGAAGCAAAAGCAAAAGCAAACGAAGCGTAGTATCCCAATATAAAGATATAAATAATGAATGCAAAAAGTATTTATAAACAGTTTTACCAAAAACTTATTTTTGCCACTTCATTATTTATCATCACACTTTCCTTTATCTTTTATGGTTATACAAAAGCCACTATTTATGAAGAAATCAAAGAACAACTTTTAGCTGATGCCAAACTCATTTACAAACTAAGTTTAAATTCTCATGTCAAAAAAACAAACTTTAATATAATTACAAATCAAGATATCAGTGTAGATTTAATCACCATAAAAAATTTAAATTCCATTACCTACAAAAGATACCAAGAAGGTGATGATTTTTACGTTGAATTATTGTTCCCTTTTGACTTAACAAATTCAAAATTTATTAAAATAACTAAAAATATCAACTCATCTCGAAAGATGTTAAATAAGATATTTAACAATATCTTATTACTAAGCCTTGCTGGTTTAATCATGGTTGTTTTGTATGCCTTCACGGTCTCTAAAACTCTTTTGCGCCCCATTATTCTTATTACTGAGAAGTTGTCTAATATGAATGAAAACTTTTTATCACAAATTGACAAGAATGCTTTGCCTATTGAATTTCATCCTCTTGCTAATTCTATAAATAATTTAACCAATAAAATTCAAACTGTGTTAAAATTTAAGAAAGAACTCTTTATTGGAGTTGCCCATGAACTAAAAACACCTTTGGCAGTTATGAAGTTAAAAAACGAAGTGACTCTAAAGAAAAAAAGAGATACTGAGAAATATGAAGAAACATTAAAACTTAGTATTAGTGAAATAGATTCAATGAACAAAATGATCAGTTCAATTTTAGATATTGGTCGAGCAGAAGGTGCTCAGTTTGAAAAACCCATTGAAGTTGATCTTGTAAAATTTATACAAAAAAAAGCCAATGATTATAGAATGCTGGCTGCTCAAAAGAATATAATTATCATGTTAACTTCAAATGTAAATAGACATTCAATTTGTTTACAACCCACACTCTTAACTCAAATACTTCAAAATTTTGTGCAAAATGCTATTAAATTTACACCTGAAGATAAAAGTATTGCAATCAACTCTCAAAGAATTGAGGATTCAATTGTGATTTCTGTAACAGATGAAGGACCAGGGATTGATGAAAAAATAGATTTATTTGCGCCCTTTAAACGAGTAGGTGGAAAAGCAGGTGCAGGGTTGGGTTTATTTCTGGCTAAAAATGCAGCTGATACACTAGGTGGAACCATATCACTTAAAAATAGAATAGATGGAGTAGTTGGAACAGTGGCAACGGTCACACTATTTGGTGCACCTATAACCGATAAGACTAATTAAGCTAATAAATAATTATTTTAAATTATATGAACTTGAAGTTGTTAACTTCAAATTTTTACATATAAGCGTGTTCTATCTTTGTACAATAATCTTGTACTACTTTAATTCCTGCATTTTTTGCTTTTAATGCTGCAGAGTTATTAACAAGTCCCAATTGCGTCCATACACAATCAATATCCCCTCTTTTAATACAAGCATCAACAACAGTATCAATTACTTCTGCTTTTCTAAATACATCGACCATATCAATTTTAAAAGGAATCTCATCTAAAGTTTTGTAAACTTTTTCACCTAAAATTTCATCCCCTTTAGGATAAACAGGCACGATTTTAAAACCGGCACTTTTTAAATATGAACCAACCATATTACTGGCTTTTGAAGGATCAGGAGATAAACCAACAATTGCAATTGTTTTTGTATTTTCAAAAATTTCTTTAATTTCTTCTTTACTTGAGTTAATAGTTGCAGTTTCGTAATCCATGATTTTAACCTTTTAGTTTATTTTCCATATATTTTTTTACATCACTGTAGTGTATGGTTTCTTTAAAGTCGTCAAATCGCGCACCTGAAGCATTAGGGTGCCCGCCACCATTTGCAATTTTATTGGCCAAAATATTCATATCCAATTTACCATCAGCTCTAAAACTGGTATGTCCTTTTCTTCCAATATCAATAAAAAAATCATAATCATCATTGGCTTTTAAAAATGCATTGGCAGGAATAGAAATAGATCCCAAGGTAAAGGTTAAT
>MAAG01000016.1:18760-19128 GCA_002163065.1 Arcobacter sp. 31_11_sub10_T18 | reverse complement strand
TTATGGCCTTTGTACATTACGGTTAAATTCTCTTTTTGATTCTCTAAAATATGAACCAATCGATTTGCACTTAAGTTATCAATAGTATCATCTCTATCATCTAATTGTAAGTATCTTTTTTTGATGAAATGGACTTCATTATCTAACAAAATATTTCCATTTGTTTTACCTACAAATTTAGCAGCTTCTTTTAACAAATATATTCGGTATGCTCTATTTTGTTCTGAAAATAATACGGGGTTAATTTCAGTGGCTTTACTAATCAATCTTAATAGAACTTTTCCAAATTCAAAGTTTAGAACTTGATCGTCCAACCAAATGTCAATTGCATTAATTGCATTTACTAAGGGTTCAAGCCATTCATTCAC
>MAAG01000016.1:13142-18722 GCA_002163065.1 Arcobacter sp. 31_11_sub10_T18 | reverse complement strand
CATAAACGATTTTTGTAGCACATCTACTTGTATCTAAATAATACCAATCATATTTGTCCGCAGCTTTTTGTCCACTTACATGGTGATCTAATACTTGAAGTTTGATATTGGCACCATTTTTATTGAAAGATGAAATGTTTTTATCTAAATCTTTAGCTTCTTGAAGAGTTAGATTTAAATCTGTAATTAATACAAAAGTTTCTTCTTCTAAATTTTGTGAAATTTCATGTACAATTTTTTTAAGACATAATTTAACTTCTAAGCCATAATTTGCGTTTAAGAACAATCCTTCTTTAAAGTACTCTTTTGTTAATAAATGACAAGAGAAACCATCAAGGTCAGTATGAGAAAGGTGTATAAACTTCATTCAGTGATGTCTTTTAAAGTAAGGTTTTCTAAAAAACCATCTACTTTGTTTTGTAAATTATTCATTAAAGGCCAAACAGTACAGGTGCTTCCAACGTCACTTGGACAATCTGACATTGCAGGTGAACATTCAAAAACTGAAGGAGTTTTTTCTTCTGCTGCGGTTGTTATTTCTAAAATAGTAAGTTCGTTATATAATTTATTTAAAGTGAACCCACCGTTTACGCCTTTATATGATTTTACAATTTCATTTTTTGCAAGATTTTGCATAATTTTTGCCAAAAAAGATTTGGAGATATCTAATTCTTTTGATAATGCATCCACATTTTTTGGGCCTTCACTTTTCATAATAGAAATGAGTGACAAAAGTGCATATTCACTTTTTTTTGTTAATAACATAAAAATCCTAAATAAGTTTTAGACATTTTACAAAAATAAAGGTTAATAGTAGTTATAGTGGGGAGTTAATTTTGAAAGTTTGAAGGGGAAATCTAAAGGTTGCCTAAAGCAACCTATAAATTATTTAGCTCTGATACCTAAATCAGCAACTAGTTCAACAAATTTAGCGTAATTTGTTCTTCTTAAGTATTTAAGAAGTCTTTTTCTTTTTCCAACCATTTTTAAAAGACCTAATCTTGATGAATGATCTTTTTTGTTGATTTTTAAGTGCTCAGTTAATACTTTTACTTGCTCTGTTAAGATTGCAATTTGTACTTCTGATGAACCTGTATCTTTATCTTCTCTTCTATGTTTAGCAATTATTTCTGCTTTTACTTCCTGATCTAAAGCCATAATGACCTCCTGATTGGTATAATCTCACCATAGATATTCTAAAGTGGACGCGTATTCTATTTAAATTAACTTGAAAGTTTCATTAAATAAAAACACGTTTATAAAATATTACAATCAATAATTTTTAATATTATCTTATAATAATCTAAGTAATTATTATATGTCATAATAATATTGCATCTTAAAGTAAGGATTAGACCATGAATACTATATTAATACTTGAACACTCAAAGACATACAGTGAGTCTTTATCTATTCTTTTAAAAAAACGTCAATATAAAGTTTATCAAACCAATAACCTCGAAGATGCAAAAGAAATTATAAAAAAAGACAAATTTATTGGATTATTTTTACTTGATGAAATATTTATTGAGAAAAAAAGTGAGAACTTGATTACGTATATTACTCAAAATATAGAAATTAATCCTATGATTACACTATTGAGTAATAAAGGAGATATGAACAAAAAGAAATTCTACTTTGAACAAGGAATCATCAGTTATTTATCAAAAAATACTGCCATTGAACACTTGGTTAATGATATTACTAAGCAATACGATAGTATACATGAAAATAAATTCAAGAATCTATTAATTATTGATGATTTATCATTAAGAAAAAATCCTTTACAAAATATTTTAAAAAGAAAAAATTTCAATGTCTATTGTGCACAAAGTTCACTTAAAGTACTCAAGATATTAGATGAAAATACAATTAATTTAATATTTATTGATTTAGAAACTCACCCTATGAATGAAATAGATTTTTTGGATAAAATTAGAAATCAAAAAGAATTTATGAATATTCCCATTCTTTTAATCTCAAAAGACACATCAAAAGAACATTATTTGGAAGTTTTAAAGCACGGAGCAATAGATTTAATTGAGCAACCCTACTTAATAGAAGAAATCTTTTTAAAAACTGACTTGAATATTACTCATTCCACTTATGTTAAAGATATTACAGAACAAGCTCAAGAACTCAATGAATATAAAAGAATTCTCAATGAAAGTGATATTGTTAGCAAAGCAGATGCAAAGGGAATTATAACGTATGTAAATGACAAATTTTGCGAAATTAGTGGTTATACAAAAGAGTATTTACTGGGGAAACCTCACAATGTAATAAGACATCCAGATATGCCAAAACTTATTTTCAAAAACATGTGGGCCAAAATAAATGATCATCAAACATTCAGAGGTATTATTAAAAATAAAAAGATTGATGACAGTGAATATTATGTGGATGCTACCATATCCCCTATTCTAGATATTCATGGGGATATCAAAGAGATAATCGCCATTCGTCACGATATCACTGATGTTATGAATCCAAAAAAACAACTCACAGCAGATTTATCATACATTGAAAACCCACTTCTAGTCTTTTTAAAAATAGCCAATTACGATCTCTTTAAAGAATTTTACTCTGAATCTATTATGTTAACCTTTGAATTAGAATTTCAAAACTTTGTTTTAGAGTACTTTCCTCCAAACCATAGTTTGGGAAAAGTATACAACTTGGGAAATGGGCTATTTGCATTTCTTAAAAATGAAGTATTAAAGGAAGAAAGACTATTCAATTGTCTGGATGAGGCAGTAGAAAAATTTAAAGAAGTAGGAATATCTTTTAAAGATACACGATATGAAGTTGATGTCTATTTTAGTTTTGCAAATGAAGGTTCTAATATTCTAGACGATGTAACAATTGGCATTCAACATGCATTGAAAAATAAGATACCCATCATACATGCAAAGAACTTTCATAGAGATGCAAAAATAAGAGCTAAAAATAAATTAAAAGATATAGACATGATAAAAAAAGCCATTGAGCAAGAGAACAAGTTTGTTTCTTTATTTCAACCCATTGTTAATAATAATACAGGTGAAATTGAAAAGTATGAATCTCTTATTAGACTTGTTGATAAAGATGGAAATTATGTTTCCCCTGACCAGTTTTTAGGATTAGCAAAAAAAACGGGTTACTATTCCAATATTACAAAACATGTTATCGATAACTCTTTTGAAGCTTTAAAATACACAAAAAAAGGCATTACCATTAATCTTTCTTTATCAGATATAGAAAATAGAAAATTAAGAGAATATTTATTAACACTACTCACAAAAAAAGAAAATATAGGAAGAATTACCATTGAATTATTAGAAGACGAAGAGGTCAAAGACTTCCGCACTATTAAAGAGTTTATTTTAAGAAGTAAAATTGATGGAAAAGTTAAAATTGCAATTGATGATTTTGGAAGTGGTTATTCTAACTATGAAAGATTACTTGATTTTCACCCTGATATTTTAAAAATTGATGGTTCTGTTATTAAAAATATAATCAAGGATGACTACAGCAGACATGTTGTGGAATCCATTGTATTATTTGCAAAAAAAGAAAATATTAAAACCGTTGCGGAGTTTGTATCAGATGAATCAATTTACAAACTAACCAAAGAACTGGGTATTGATTATTCCCAAGGATATTTTTTGGGAGAGCCTAAAAAACTGTCTTAACAGTTTTTTTAGCCACCCGTTTCATAGAATGCTCTTGTGGACACTTCTCCACCATCAGCATCTATCCATTTATTTTTCTCAGGTTTATTCTTAAGTACCAGTTTTAAAATCTCAGCTGCTTTATCTATATCATTGTTTCGTATAGCTTCTTTGATACTCATAGCATCTTCAAAATATAAACAGGGGATTAATACTCCACTTGCAGTTAATCGAACACGATTACAAGTAGCACAAAAATCATCTTTATGGGGCTCAATGATTCCAAATTTGTAGCCATTTTCTAACTCATAATCTTGGGAAGGGGAACTTCCAGATCGCTCTAATTTTTTGAAATTATATTTTTCTCTAATTATGGCTTGAATTTCATCACTGCTTAAGCCTTTTGCTAAATCTGAAGCTTGTTTGTTTTCCATAAATTCTATAAATCGAATCATATATCCATTTTTTTGAGAATATTCAAGAAGGTCGATTAATTCATTATCGTTAATACCTTTCATGGGAACACAGTTAATTTTTATTTTCATTCCAGTATCAGCTGCTGCTTGGATACCTTTTAATACAGTTGCTAGTACATCTTTTTGTGCAATTTTATGGGCAACTTCAGGGATGAGAGAATCAAGTGAAATATTAATTCTTTTCAATCCTGCATCTTTTAATTTTTGAGCACAACGAGGCAGTAAAAATGCATTGGTGGTTAAAGCCAAGTCAATTTCATTATTATAATCATAAATCATTTTAATGAAGTTTTCTAAACCTTCACGAAGAAGTGGTTCACCACCTGTTATTCTTACTTTTTTAATTCCCTCATCAATAGAGACCTTGATAAACTTAAATAGATCCTCATATGATAATAAGTTTTCTTTGGGTACCCATGAAAATGGTTTCTCAGGCATACAATATTGGCATCTAAAATTACATCGTTCAGTTACAGAAACTCTTAAATAATCTACTACTCTATTGTGTCCATCTATTAACATTTTGACTCGTTTAATTTGAATTTATGATAGGATAATATAAAATAGCTAAATTAAAACTTTGAGGTATAATTGAAAACGACAGAAACGATAAAGTCCATTGAATTTTTTAATGAATTAAATGAAGATCAAATTGAATTATTGTCTTCAATAGCAAACATGCAGTCATATCCAAAAAAATCAATATTAAACTACGAAAGTGATGAAACTACAAATATACTTTTTTTAATTACAGGTTTGATTAAAATCTACAAAGTTGATAAATTTAACAACGAAATATTTTTGTATCACATTCATGAAAAAAATATGATCTCCGAGCTCTCTTCCCTTAGATCAAATACCATTTATTGTTTTTCTAACTCAGAGTTTATTGAAGACAGTATCGTTTTATCCATAAACTTTAAACGATTTAATGAACTGTTTTTATCTCAAAATATTCTTACTATGAAATTTATGGAAGAAATACTTGATAAATCCCACCAATTACAAGGTATTGTTAACCGAGAGCTGGTTTTTGACGCAACAGCAAAAGTAGCTTTTATGTTAAATAATGACCTTGAAATGTTTAACAAATTAAAACGACAAGAGGTCTCTTTTATGCTCCACATTCAACCCGAAACTCTCTCTCGAGTTTTAAAAAGATTAAAAAGAAACAATATTATTGATATTGTTAGTAGTAAAGTAATCATATTAGACAACAATCAACTAAGTTCAACTTTTACAGGAATAGGTTTATGAAAACAACAAAAATAAGTACCAAAATCAAAACAATAGGTGTTATTTTTTTCCTACTGATGTTAAGTATTTTACTAACAAGCATTTATTTGAACCAAAAAAACTCCAAAGATGCTGCAACCATTCATATTGCCAGCAATCAAAGTGTTTTAACACAAAAAATTTCTAAAATTGTTTTTTATACAAAACAAGCCAAT
>MAAG01000016.1:0-13062 GCA_002163065.1 Arcobacter sp. 31_11_sub10_T18 | reverse complement strand
CATAGGTATTGTCAAAACACCTACTCAAACAATATCGCAACAAGTATCTAAAGTTGAATCCTCTTGGAATATATTTAAAAATAAGTTAGATACCTATAAAGAGCTCTCACTTAAAAAAGATAAAAATAATAGAGTTTTATTTAATAAAAATATTGATGATATTTTTATGGGTAATACTCTTTTACTTGAGGAAACAGACAAACTAATCAACTTATATATTTTATACTCTGAGGAAAAAATCAACTCAATTAAAAACTTCCAATATTTTGCTGCTTTATTATTATTAATTTTAATCACTTATGGGTTTGCGCAATTTAGACAGATTGAATCCCATGCACAGGAATTTTTAAATTATTCAAAAGAAATCATTGATAATCCTGATAATACACACCTAAAACCAATGAACATCGATGCGGAGAGCGAAATTGTAGAAGCTACAGACACTTTAAATTGTTTTATTAAAAAAGTGAACTCTGCCATGGACTATTCAGCTGGTGCTATTGAACAATCAAAAAATGCTTCGTCAAAACTAGAAGAGATAACTGATGAGTTTGATAAAGTTTTAGATGAACTTAAAGATTCAACACATATTACTAAACACTTGGACAAAAGTGAAGATATGGTAATTGAGTCAACAGAAGAGTTAATTAACTCCACTAAAAAGCTACAAAAATTAAAAGACGAATTAGATAAACTTTTAAATTCGCTCACATAAAGTTGAACCATAAATAAATTTTAATTTATTTATGGGCAAATATTTCCAATATGTATCTTAATTGTTACTCTAGCCTTTATATATGTCCTAACCATAAGAAAACTCTATTATAATACATTTTTATTTTATGTGAAGTGGATAAAAAATATGCACTTTTTGAATAGTGAAAAGAAATATTTACTATATAATATTGTTATAGTTTATTTGTTTGTATGTGAAATACAAACAATTTTTAAAGTTAAGAGGAATTAATTTATGGGTAAAGTATATTTAACAGGAGCTGGTCCTGGTGATTTTGAATTATTGACAATTAAAGCACTTAGAGTCATTCAAGAAGCAGATATCATTATCTACGATAGATTAGCAAATCCTGATATTTTAAAAGAAGCAAAAAAAGATGTTGAATTTATTTATGTGGGAAAAGCCAAAGGGAGCCACAGTGTTCCTCAAGATGAAATAAACGAGATCTTGTACAAAGCTGCACTTAAACACGAAAGTGTAGTTAGACTCAAAGGTGGAGATAATTTTGTTTTTGGACGTGGAGGAGAAGAGGGAATATATCTTTATGATAGAGGAATAAGTTTTGAAGTTATTCCTGGTATCACTTCTTCAATAGCAGTACCCGCATATGCAGGAATTCCCGTAACTCATAGAGGAATTACAACTTCATTTAGAGTTGTTACTGGACATGAGTCTGCAAATAAAGAAGTCTCACAAATTGATTGGAGTTCTTTTACAACCAATGAAACTGTTGTCTTTTTAATGGGTTTTCATAATCTTGGAAAAATTACAAAAAATTTACTAAAAATTGGAAAACCAAAAGATTATCCTTGTGCAGTAATTAGCAAAGGGACTACAAAAGATCAAAAAGTAGTTGTGGGAACATTAAGTGATATTGTTGAGAAATCTAAAGGCTTAGAAACACCTGCTTTGATTATAGTTGGTGAAGTTGTAAATCTTAGAGAAAAACTACAGTGGAACTAACTTGTTATAAGTAACAAACTCATAACAAGACTGTTTTATTTAAAATAACTTTCTAATCTACTTTTATCTACTGTTTTATCTTCCATACTTATTAACTCTTCATCTTTAAAAGTACGAAGTATTCGAGATAAGGTCTCGGGAGTAATATTTAATACCTCAGCAATAATAATGTTTTTAGTTTTGAAAAAATCTTCTTCATTTTCATAAATATATTTGGCTACTCTTTCTTTTGAATCAAGTACCACATGTGTTGAGATAATATTTTCTAGATTTTTAATTTTTTTTATCAAAGACAATTGTATTTTATAAGATAATTCTGGATTGGAATATATAATATCCCGTAATTGTTCAAAATCCACCTTTGTAACCGTCACACTTGTATAGGCAACAGCAGTAGCAGGAAATGGAATTTTCTCAAAGTTTGCTAACTCACCTATTAATTCATTGTCATGAAAATACTTTAAAATAATCTCTTTATTATTAGAAGTGGTTTTGTATAATTTAATAATACCTTTGTTTAAAATATGTAAATATTTAGAATCATCCCCTTCATAAAAGAGTATATTCCCTTTACTTAATTCTACGCTTGTTGAAAATGTTTCAATCAAAGCAATAGCACTATCTGGCAAATCACTAAACAATAAGATATCTTTTAATTTTATGCTCACATTTAACTCCTAGAAACAAAATTATAACAAAACTATACTCTGTTATAAATTGACTTTAGGCTCTGAGAAATAAAAACCTTGATAAGAATCTATATTTAACTTTTTAAGTATTTCAAATACTTCAGCATTATGAACATACTCTGCAATAGTGCTAATCCCAAGTCGTTGAGCAAACTCAGCAATTGTTTTTGTAATAACCAATGAGTTTTCATTGGTATGGATATCTTTTATCAAAGAGCCATCAATTTTTAAATAATCAGGTTGTAATTTTAAGATATAAGAGAAATTAGAATACCCACTTCCAAAATCATCTATAGCAATACGACATCCCAGTTTTTTCACATCAATAATAAATTCATATATTTTGTCATAACTGTGAATACTTTCTGATTCAGTTATTTCAAATATAACGTGTTTGGCTATATTTAAACGAATCAATTCAGATTTTATATAATCTACCATTTGTTGATTATATATATCTTGAATAGAGAGGTTTACTGTTATATCTTTTTTAGTTTCTTTGATTACTTTAAAAGTTTGTTCAATCATCATCTTCATCATGATGGAATAAAACTTGGCTTTTTTTGAGATATCTAAAAAATAAAAAGGAGAAATAACTTTATCTTTGTCTCTAAGTCTCATGAGACTTTCATATTTAACTATATTTTGATCTTTATCAACTATTGGTTGAAAATAAGGAACTATATTTTGACTACTAACTGCTTCTCTGATAATCTCTGTCCATTTGATATCATTTTTGTATTTACTGTCTAAATTAAGATCATCCCTATACATCAAAAAGGACAAGTGACTCTCTTGAGCTTGTCGTAAAGCAATATCTGCTTTTTCCAAACAATTTTTGTAATCATGTGAAATACCAACTGTTACATCAACATATACTGAAATATCATGTTTTTTTAAATATAGAGATTCAGTATTGATATGGGTTATGATACTTTTAACTTTTCTTTCATACTCCAACGTAAATACTTTTTCATCTTGTAAGGTAATAAATTCATCAGAGCCTGTTCGATAAACTTTTACATCAGGGCCACTCAATTCGGAGATAATATTGGCAATTTTAATTAATACGGTATTTCCAACATCAATGCCATAAAGATCATTAATACCTTTAAACTCATCAATATCAAAAATAGTCACAATAGGATTCTCACACATTTGCAAATCTTCTCGTAAACTGATTCGATTTTGTAAACCCGTCAAAGAATCAGTGTGCAGTTGTTTTAAAAGTTCTTTATTTTTTTTCTCTAATTCTTGGCTTTTCAAATACACATCACTTATTAAGTTTTGATTCATTTCAAGTAGCTTTACCTTAAGGCGTTCATTTTCAACTTTAACACACGCTTTGCTGATTCCTTTCAATAAAGATTCTACATTGATTGGTTTTAAAATATATGCATCTATTGATTGTCCCACAGTTTTGAGTAAATACTCACTGTCATTAAATGCTGTGGTATAAATAATAGGTATTTCATAATTGATTTTTCTTATATCCTGAACCATCTCAATACCATTTTTAATGGGCATTAAAATATCAGTAATAATCATATCAATTCGGCTATGGTTTTCTTCAAAAAACTCAAAAGCCTCTTGTCCGTTATTTTTCGTTATTATTTCTTTTACAAAGGGTGAGATATTGTAAGTAACTTCTTGTTGTAACTCAAGTTCATCCTCAACATAAAGTACGGTTAGTGTTTTTAGAATTTCATAATTCATTTTAAATCTTTAGTTATTTTATTCAATTTTTTGAAAATTTATTGATTATACATAAAGTAAACTTTATTTTTGTAATTAATATTATTTAATAAGTAAAATGTAACATTTATGTAATTTTTTAATAAGTATAAACTTTATTTTATTTGAAAAAAATTCATAACCCATTCTTCTTCCTTTTGATTGTATAACTCAATTTTATGGATAATTTCTTCATGGTCATCTAATATAAGGAGGATATTTTTTTGAAGTTTCAAATGGGTTTGTCCCCAAGTTTGTTCTAAAAGACTGAGTCGTTTCATAACATTGGGAGAGAGAGGTTTTTCCTTTTGTCCCGTTTGTTTATGTACTATTGAAAAACCACCAATTCTTTTTTCTAATTCATAGGGAATATACTTTTGTAATAAAGAATATACTCTTTCATTTTTTGCTTCTGGAATATTTGTTTTAATTAAGAAGATTCCCATAATAAGAAAGAGTAGAAAAAAAATTAAAAGAATGAAATTTATCTTTTTTTTATTCATTGATTTTCCAGTTTTTAAAATAGCTTTTTGTTTTTTCCTCTAAAAACTTCATTCTGTCTTTACCTTTGGGTAAAGTGCTTCTATAGTTTTTCATTTCAAGTAAAAATTCACTCACGCTGTTGGGAATGATTCGTTCAAGATATATCCGAAGGTGTTTGGCAAAAGAAGGTGCACTTCCTTGTGTGGAGATACTAATGGTTAAATCTCCTTTTTTAATATAAGAAGGGAAAATAAAATCGCAGTATTTTTTAATATCAACACAATTATACAAACATCGCTCACTTCTAGATTCAAAATAAATTTCTTCTTGTAAAGAAATATCATTTACCGCTGCAATAACTATGTCATAGCCTTTAATATCACCAGAAAGATATTTACGTTGAAAAAACTCTAGGGAATTATTTTCTATAGTGCCTAATATGGTAGAAGTCATATCAGGACTGATTATTGTAATATTGTTTGTGAAATCCAATAAATGACTTAACTTATCATTGGCAACCTTTCCAGCACCAATAATAAGTATTTTTTTATTTTCAAAATTCAAAAAAGTTGGAAAATAACTCATTGTATTCCTTTACTACAAATTTAAATGCATTACTTTGAAAGTAAGTCATATCCTTCTTTTAAATCACTTACTCTATTGGCTGCCACTAAAACCAAAGCAGCATTAAGTCGTACTAGTTTTTTTAATTCGTCACTAGGACTCCTCATCACTTCTTGCATTTCTTCAAGAGTAATCTTTTCCCAGACATCAGTATAATTAATTCCAAACTCTTCAGGATCAATTTTAAATTCTTGGATTTCACCATCAATCATCAACCAGTATTTTGATTTTCCAAAAAATTCACAAGTCCCCTCTTCCCCTTTGACAATCATCAGTTTCTCATAATGAGCTCCAAATAAATTTAAATACTTCTTTACATAGGGTTTATGAAAAGCTCCCGTCATTGCAAATGATGAGTTTCCGGGATTTAATAGTTTCTCTATAGTATTAAATCCAGTTCTTAAACCCAATCGTTTTCTGGTTTGAGTCAGTTCACTTAACTCTTTAAAATAATCAACTCTATCGAAAAAATGGATATTATCTTCCAACGTTAAGTTAAGGCAAGTATCTTTAGTGGTAATCCCAGTTTTTGCAGGTTGAACTAAGTCTCCACTAATAACAAGGTTTAAATCAAAGTTCTTTAATTCTTTGGCTATTAAAGGAAACAAATAAGGTCGTTTTCTTTTTCCATCAAATGGATTTCCAAGTTCAATTGAATTTGCAATGGGTGTTCTTTTAATATACTTATTAAAAGCCTCTAATGCACCACACATTTCTTCATTTGTTTCTTCTTGTAATCTCCAGCCCAATAAAAAAGCCGTTGCTTGTTCAGGATAAATAGTTTGATCCAACATTTGTTCCATGGCATCTATCATTTCATCTTTATCTAAATTTCTATTACCTTTAGGACCAGTTCCAACTGCTTTAATATACTTGAAAAAATTCATATTCATTCTCCGTTAAATTCTATGCGTGATAATATCATATCTTACACAATATAAAAGTTAATATCTTGTATACAAAATAAACTATTTTCTTATCTGAATAATTTTATATTCAATAACATGAAAAGTAAAAATTATTTCAATATTATTGAAAGGAAATGAGAAATAGGACAATTTATGTCCTTAATATAAACTTAAATAAATTGATTAGTATCAAGGATTATAATACTTCTAAGTGTTATAATTTCATAAGTTAAAAATTTAATTATTTATTTAAGGAGATATTATGGCTCTTTCAAGAAGAGATTTTCTAAAAAGTTCAGCTGCAGCATCTGCTGCTTCTGCTGTAGGTATGGCGGTACCTTCTCAACTTCAAGCAAATGCTAACAAAGCAGAAGGTGGATGGAGATGGGATAAATCAGCGTGTAGATTTTGTGGTACAGGTTGTGGGATTATGATAGCAACTAATGCTGGTAAAATTGTAGCAGTAAAAGGAGATCCAGCAGCTCCAGTTAATAGAGGACTTAACTGTATCAAGGGTTACTTTAACGCGAAAATTATGTATGGGGCTGATAGACTAAAAAAACCATTGTTAAGAGTTGATTCAAATGGAAACTTTGATAAACATGGTAAATTTGAAGAAATCTCATGGGAAAGAGCTTTTGACGAAATGGAAGTAAAGGCTAAAGAGGCCTTAAAAGCAAGTGGTCCTGAAGGTGTAGGTGTATTTGGATCTGGACAATATACTATTATGGAAGGTTACGCTGCTCAAAAAATGATGAAAGCAGGATTTAGATCAAATGCCATTGATCCAAATGCAAGACACTGTATGGCGTCTGCTGTTGTTGGTTTTTACCAAACCTTTGGTATTGATGAGCCCTCTGGTTGTTATGATGATATTGAATTAACAGATACGGTAGTAACTTGGGGATCAAATATGGCAGAAATGCACCCGATTTTATGGTCAAGAGTAACGGATAGAAAACTTTCAAATCCAGATAAAGTCAAAATTATTAACTTATCCACTTATAGACACAGAACTTCTGATATTGCTGATATTGAAATCATCTTTAAACCCAACTCTGATTTGGCTTTATGGAATTATATAGCAAGAGAAATTGTTTATAATAATCCAGATTCAATTGATTGGGACTTTATTAAAAAGAATATTATTTTTGCAGCAAGTCCTGTTAACATGGGTTATGGAATGAGAGATGCGAGAAATGACAAGTCTATTGATGAAGGTAAATATTCAAAAAAAGAAATGGAAACCATTAATAAAGAAGTCTCAAAAATAGTATCTGAAGATGAGGCCCCTGCTCTTGCACCTTATGGCTACAAAGCAGGTGATAATATGATCAATAAAAATGCAGGTTTAAAACACTGGGAAATTTCTTTTGAAGAGTACAAAAAATTCTTGGAGCCTTATACTTCGGATTATGTCACAAAGATATCTAAAGGTAATCCAGATGAATCAGTAGCTTCGTTCAAGAAGAAAATCAAAATGATGGCTGATTTATACATTGAGAAATCAAGAAAAGTAGTATCTTTTTGGACTATGGGTATGAACCAACATACTCGTGGTACATGGGTAAATACTCTTGCATATAATGTTCACTTTTTACTTAACAAACAAGCCAAACCAGGTTCTGGTGCATTTTCTTTAACAGGACAACCAAGCGCTTGTGGAACTGCACGTGAAGTAGGAACATTTACACATAGACTACCAGCAGATATGATGGTAAAAAATCCAAAACATAGAGTCATTGCTGAAAAAGCGTGGAAGATACCAGCTAAAACACTTAACCCAATTGGTAATCAACATGTTATGAAAATGTTTAGAGATATTGAAGATGGATTTATGAAATTTGCATGGATTCAAGTAACCAATATTTTTCACACAACAGCATCTGCTTCTCACTGGATTAAAGCAGCACGTGAAATGGATAACTTTATAGTTTGTTCAGATGGCTATCCAGGAATATCTGCAAAAGTAGCAGACCTTATTTTACCATCAGCAATGATATTTGAAAAATGGGGAGCTTATGGAAACGCTGAGCGACGGACTCAACATTGGAGACAACAAGTTCTACCAACTGGTGATGCTATGAGTGATACTTGGCAAATTGCAGAATTTATGAAAAGATTTACAGTTAAAGATTTATGGGCTAAATCAACACTTAGAAATGGAAAAGTACTTCCAGATGTTATTGGTGAAGCTAAAAAAATGGGTTATAAAGAAGATACATCGATGTATGAGATTTTATTTGCAAATGAAAAAGCTAAATCATACAAAATAGATATGAAAGACCCTATACAAACTGGTTATGACAATACAGATAGTAATGGAGATTCAAGAAATGTAGTTGGTTCTGATGGAAAAGTATTTGATGGTTATGGATTCTTTATGCAAAAATATTTATTTGAAGAGTATGCAGACTTTGGAAGAGGTCATGCTCATGACTTGGCACCATTTGATTTATACCATAAAGTAAGAGGTCTTAAATGGCCAGTTGTTAATGGTGTTGAAACCCAATGGAGATTTAATTCAAAATACGACCCTTATGCAGCAAAAGAAAACAATGGGGAGTTTGCCTTTTACGGTAAATTAGCAAAAAAACTCTCTTATGGAAACTTGCAAGGTGTAACAAAAAAAGAAAAAACATCTTTAAAAAATAAAGCAAAAATCTTTGCTCGACCTTATATGGACTTCCCCGAAATGCCAACTAAAGAGTATCCAGTTTGGTTGTCAACAGGTAGAGTTCTAGAACACTGGCATTCAGGAACAATGACAATGAGAGTTCCTGAGTTATACAGAGCAGTACCAGAAGCTTTATGTTATATGCACCCAAGTGATGCTGAAACATATGGGGTTAAACAAGGTGGACTTTGTTGGGTTGAATCTAGACGTGGGAAAATTAAAGCAAGAGTAGAAACAAGAGGGAGAAATAGACCTTCACGTGGTCTTGTTTTTGTGCCATTTTTTGATGAAAAAGTGTTTATAAATAAAGTTTGTTTGGATGCGACTTGTCCACAATCAAAACAAACCGACTTTAAAAAATGTGCGGTTAAAATTTACAAAGCGTAATTAACCTCAACGTGAAAATAGAGTCCAATTTATCATTGGACTACTGTTTTCACCAAAGTATAATTAAAAAATATAGGAGAATGAAATGAAATTTGCAAAATTAACTTTAGCACTTAGTATTGGTGCAGCAATTTTAATCACAGGTTGTAGTACTGCTGCTGATAAAGCTGTCAAAAATGAACCTGTTGTAAATGTACATAAAAAACAAGTAACTGAAAGCTCTTTAGGTTTAAGAAAAACAAACCTTTATACTGAGAATACTACTGCTGCTCAAAAGACTGAATACGGTAAAGATGCACCAGGAACTTCTCAAAGATTTAAAAGAGCCTATCAAAATGCACCACCAATGATTCCACATAATACAGAAGGTTTATTACCAATTACTATCAACAATAATGCATGTCTTGGTTGTCATGAACCCTCAGTTGCACCTTTTGTTAAATCAACGCCAATTCCACAATCACATTTTATTGACTTTAGACCCAAACACAAATATGATGGGAAAACCTTTGTTAAAGCCATTGATAATATGAAAAATGAAACTTCTATTAAAAAACTTGACGTAATTGCAGGAGCAAGATTTAATTGTACTCAATGTCATGCCCCACAAAGTAATGGTAACCTAGCAGTTGAAAGTACATTTGAAGCAAACTACACAAGAAAAGATGGATCTTCACATTCAACATGGTCAGAAGTAATTCTGGATGATTTAGATACCTTAAAAGAAAAATAAAGAAAGAAAAGAAACACATGAAAAGAAGAGAACTCTTTGGTTCTCTTGTTGCATCTTTTAACAAAGACAGTAAACAAGAGATACAGCTTAGACCACCTTATTATAAAGATGAAACTGATTTCATAACTAAATGTCAAACTTGTAATAATGAGTGTGCAAGTTCCTGTGAAGTAAATATAATTATTATCCAAGAAGATAATACACCAAAACTCGACTTTTCTAACTCGGGTTGTACCTATTGTGACTTGTGTGCAAAAGCATGTCCAAATGATGTTTTAGCCTTGCAGTACAAAAAAAATATTGATACAAAAATAAGTATTAATCCACTTGAGTGTCTTTCATGGAATCAAGTAATGTGTTTTTCTTGTAAAGACCCCTGTTTAGATGAGGCAATAGAATTTATCGCCATGTTTAGACCTAAAATTAATGACGATTGTACATCTTGTGGTTTTTGTATAAAAGTCTGTCCCACCAATGCAATAAAAATAGGAGCATAAAATGAATATTTCTAGTATAGTCGTTCAAACCTTACCTAAATATTTAGATGAAGTTGTAGAGAGTCTCAAAAATTGTAAAGCTTGTGATTATCACTTACATGATAAGATTGGAAGAGTTATCATAACTATAGAGGGTAAAGATGTTAGTGAAGAGTTATCAAAACTGAGAGTTATTGAAGAGATACCCCACGTAATTGCTGCTGATATGCAAATGGCATATTCAGAAGAAGAACTGGCTGAAAATATAAAAGTCCTTGAAAATGCGGATGTAGTTCCAGCTATGTTAAATGATGAAACACTTGATCCAAAAGATATTATTTATAATGGGGATTTAAAAAAGAAAGATTTACATAGTATGTAATACATAAAAGGAGTCAATGACTCCTTTTATAACTCTTACATATATTTTTTTAATACATCTGGAACGGTAATACTTCCATCTTCGTTTTGGTAATTTTCCATAATAGCTACTAATGTTCTTCCAACAGCAAGTGAAGAACCATTTAAAGTATGAGTAAGAACATTTTTCTTCCCATCTTTAAATCTAATTTTTGCACGTCGACTTTGAAATTCTTTTGTATTAGAAATTGATGAGATTTCTCTGAATTTGTTTTGACCTGGTAACCAAACTTCTAAATCAATAGTTGTAGCAGCACTAAATCCAAGGTCACCTGTACACAGTTGTACTTTTTGATGAGCTAGACCCAATGAAGTTAATAATTCTGAAGCACACGTAACCATCTTTTTAAATACTTCTTCACTTTGAGCTGGTTTGGTAATTGCTACCATCTCAACTTTATCAAACTGATGTTGTCTAATTAGTCCCCTTGTATCTCGTCCAGCACTTCCAGCTTCTTTTCTAAAACAAGGAGTATACGATGTAAGAAGTAATGGTAATTCTTCAGCATCAACTATTTCATCATTATATAGATTGGTTAATACCACTTCTGCAGTTGGAATTAAGTATAAATCTTCCCCATCAATTTTGAATAAATCATCTTCAAATTTAGGAAGTTGACCAGTTCCTTTAAGGGTATTTGAATTGGCCATAAAAGGTACATACCATTCTTCAAAACCTCTTTTTGAGTTAAAATCAAGCATATAGTTGATTAAAGCTCTCTCCATTTTTGCAGCTTGACCTCGCATAGCTACAAATCGTGATTTAGCAAGTTTTACACCACGAGGAAAATCTAAAGTTCCATCTTTTTCACCTAAGTCCCAATGTTCTTTTGGCTCATATTCAAAACTTGGTTTTTCACCAATAAGTTCTAAAACAACATTGTCATCTTCACTTGCCCCATTTGGAACACAATCATCTGGAAGATTTGGGATACCAAGAGCAATTGAAGTTAATTCATCTTCTAAAACTCGAACTTCCTCTTCAAGACTTTGTTTTTTTGTCTTAAGTTCATTGATATTTGCTTGTAAAGGAGCAATATCTAATTTTTCTTTTTTGTATCGACCAAACTCTTTAGAAAGCTTATTTTGCTCAGCAGTAACATTCTCCATCTCTTGTCTTTTATCTTTTGCATCTTCTGAAATCAATTTTAATTTATTTAAAACTTCTGCATCCACACCTTTTCGCGTAAGTGCAGCAGCTGTTGTATCAAAATCTCTTTGTAATAATTTTATATCAATCATTTTTACTCTTTGTGTACATTTTTTGCCATTATAGCAAACACTAAACAAACTTAAGATTAAAACAAGTCCTAAAAATCTAAGTAAAACTTTTCATTTGATATAATGTATATTATTATAATAATTTCAAAGGTTTTAAATGCTGCTCAATTTTTTTAAAATATATTTACCCATCATACTATTTGGTTTACTTTTATTTTATGTCACCTCAAAATTTATTGAGCCTGCTCCAAAAAAAGAGTTAACCATAGCAGCAGGTTCTAAAAATGGTACTTATTTTAAAATTGCGCAAAAGTATAAAAAATTATTGGAAAAAGAAAATGTCACTGTACATATTTTAGAAACCAAAGGTTCCTTACATAATACACAGCTTTTACAAGAAAAAAAAGCCGACATTGGTTTTGTGCAAAGTGGTATTTTAAATGAGAGTAATAATAAAAACATTCAATCCTTAGCCAGTATTTATTATGAACCTTTATGGATCTTTTATAAAAATGAAGGTTACCAAATCAATTATATTATTGAGCTAATTGGGAAAAAAATAGCTATAGGCTCAACTGGAAGTGGTACCTTTGATTTGTCAACAAAAATTTTAAATGATAACGGAATAAATAGCTCCAATAGCGAATTTTTAACTTATAACAGCAGTAAAGCCAAAGAGGCATTGACTAATGGTGACATCGATGTACTGTTAACCGTTATTTCACCTGATTCAAATATAGTACAGGAGTTATTAGAAGACCCAAAGATTAATGTGTTAAGTATTCAAAGAGCCCAAGCCTATAGTAGAAAATACGCATACTTAAATACCCTAAACTTGTATGAAGGTACAATGGATTTATATAGAAATATTCCCAATAACAATATGAACTTACTAGCGGCAACTGCAAATTTAGTGACTACCCCAGGCGTGCCCCATGAACTTATTCGACTTTTATTAAAAAAAGTGAAGGAAGTACACAAACATAAATCCCTTTTTGCTCAAGAAAATCA
>MAAG01000136.1:10234-24928 GCA_002163065.1 Arcobacter sp. 31_11_sub10_T18 | reverse complement strand
AAGAGAGTCATTATTATAAAGCATTAACAGAAGAAGATAAAGCTAAATTTGATGGAAAAGGATTGTATTTATCAAAAGTTCCTGTTGAAATAAATAAGGAAACAGCAACCCATCAAAACTCAGTTAATGGTATGATGAATAATGAAGCAGAAGCCATTAAAAACGGACTGGAGCAAACAGGACAGTTTGGGATAGGACAACCCGTAGAATTAACAGTAGGATATAATCCCTCTTATGGTTTTTTACCAGACCTACTAGAATCAGCTGTAGATACCAGTGAACTGGGAACTACTGGTATCGCCAAACAAACAGGTCAGTTTGTTCTGGATCTGGACAAAGCAAGAGCCGATAAAGGAGCTAACATCGCCCTGCACTCACAAGGAAATCCAATCGTGTACAATGGAATACAATATATAATGGACCAAGGGGAATATAAAGCCACTGGGTATTTTAAAACAGATACCAAAAACTTAGAAGAAGACAATAAAATGACCTTTGTCTCCTTTGGTTCCCCAAAAAATGGAGCAGAAATGAAAAAACTCATAAAAGAAAAATTAGATGCGACTTACTCAGGAGCTTATACGAAAAAAGATGACTTTGTAGGAGAAGCCTTAGGAGGCAACAGTGGAAATAATGGAACAGCTACTTTACAACAAAAGGTAGATATATTAAATGCCTTTAAACTCTTTGGTTCAAACTCTCCACATAGTAGCTATCGATGTGAAGATTATGGTCCTAAAGTACAGTGTGGGTATAGAAAATGAAAAAACTCATCATACCAGTATTCATCATTGTTTTTTTTCTAGGATGTAATAAAATGGACCCCAGATTCAACAGTGGACCAGTACCCCACAATACAAAAATGATGTCAGTGAATAATACCCTGTCTTTAAATATCCCAAACTCTTATCCTAAAACCTTATGGAACGCTTGGTCTGATTTTAGAAAGAATAGAATAACCTTAGATAGAACCATTCCAAATATGATGAGAGAAGATATAGACATAAGAATAAGACCCCTAAGCCAAGAAAGAATATCTAAAGGGCTTTTAAATAAAAAATACATAGATGTATTAAACGAACATCTCCACAATCTACCCTTAACCCCTTGGGAAATCAAAAACAATAAAGAAAGAAGAATTACTTACTTTCAACGATATGCAGATTATATTGCGGGATTAAAATGTGGGACTAAAGTCGAATCAAGAAATATCACTGCTAATATTGGCAGTAGAGATTATCAAACAACTTGTGATTATTATGATAAAAAAGGCAATCCCCAAAGACTTCATTCTCACTATATATTGACCTTTACCTTTAACCAAACTTTGTTTGAAGGATCCCATAGTCCAAGTTTGGTGCAACATCACTTAGAGGAAATCCAACTTCAATTTAAACAAGACATGAAAGAGATATTTGACTCTATGATTCTTTATGATATGGACACTGAACGAATGAAAAAAGAAGGTCTGTTGTTTGATGAAAAGTATCAAATTCAACATTGGTAAATAATATAAGAAAAATTAAATAAATAGGAAAATAAAATGAGAAAAGTAACTTTGTATATGACAATACTATTAATAACTTTCACTTTGTATGGATGTGCAAAATCATCCAATGTCCAATTAATAGAAAATAGAAATGTTCAACTTCAAAAAGATGATGCTCCGATTAGGCTTGTGTATAAAGAATATAAGGGAGGAGGTGGAAGTTTTAATCCTTATTTAATTGGGCAAATTAAATCATCTATAGCAAGTGAATTACTAGAAAAAGATACCTTGGCTTCAATTTCACGTCATGGTGAATTTAAAAAAATATCATTAATCCAAACAAGAGCTGTTAAACATGATACAAAAAACAAATTCATAAAAGAAGTTTGGGTTGTAGAAGATGAAAGAAGCGATAAGTATGCCTACCTAGTTACATTTACTTTTCCTGCATCAGGAGGTACAGATATTTATCTAAGTGGTGGGTATAAGACATTTGATGAGATGTTAAGCAAATAATATCACTTTACAAACCAATACCAATACAAACAATCAAACCAATATCTCTGGCTCAAAGGTGGAAGCCACTGATACCTTTACCTTAGGTGATGAAAACTGGAGATATATGATTGCAAAGACACAAGGATTGGAATCAACATTAAATTTAAAGAGGGAGCAAATTAATCCCCTCCTTTAAATCCTATTCTTAAAACTTCACCATTAAACCAGCAGTAATTAAGTCATAACTTTCACTGTCAAATTTATAGGATTCAAACTCTGTTCTTAAAGAAAAACTGTCATTAAGTGGAAAATCTATTCCCAAACCATACATTACATCAGTACCAGTATTCTCAATGGTACCTAATGTTGTCTCCCAACTATGAATACCAACTTTTGCATAGGGAATAACATTTTTATGAAGAGGTAAGTGAAAAACAGCAGATGCACCAAAGGTACTTGAATCAGCTTCAACTTCAGAAGAAAAAGTACTTGTTAAGCCTTGATATTTATATGTACCATTAGTACCACTTAATTTTCCTTTTCCAAAATCTGCATAAAAAATTTCAGCTGAAATATATTTGTTTATATCATAACCAGAATAAATTTTGTAACCCATATCGGATTCATCTAATTTTAAATCTCCTGTTAAGTTTGTTACTCCTGAATCAGCTTTAGCTAACCCAAGACTGGCCCCTACGTACCAATCTTTATTTTCAGCTGCACTAGCAGTCACTACCATTAAACTTAACACACACGCTATTGAAATCTTTTTCAATATATTATCCTTTGTAATTAAAAACTAACAATATTATACAGTATTAAAAAAGTTATTTTGTTTAATTGTTTCTTAAATTTTACAATATGACATTTGCGTCACATTACTATAAAATGGAGCTTAATGATAATTATATAAATACTAACAAACAAATATTGTGATATAGAAAAGTTATTAGATTATTAAATTTAGAGAAAGTTAGTTTGAAAAGTAATCATGTTTTAAATTTATTTTTATTTCAATGATTATTAGATAATTTGTTTTGTTAGATTATTGAATGGTACCCGTAATCGGACTTGAACCGATAAGACCGTGAAGTCACCGGATTTTGAATCCGGCGTGTTTACCAATTTCACCATACGGGCACTGGAGTTTTATTTTATGGATAAATTTCCATAAAAAAAGCCTACTCAAAAAATGAGCAGGCCGCATTATAAGTAAGTTTTACTTAATGATTACTTATTTTTTCCAGAAACTGCGTCTTTTAAAGCTTTACCAACTTTAAATTTAGCAACAGTTGTTGCAGGAACATCAACAGTTCTATCAGTTCCTGGAACTTTTGCAGTTCTAGCAGCACGAGCTGCAGTTGAGAATGTACCAAAACCGATGAAACTAATGTTTTCACCTTTTACTAATGTCTCAGTAATTGTTTCTAATACTGCGTCAACAGTACCTTTAGTATCTTTTTTAGATAAACCTGCTTTTGCTGCTACAGCGTCGATAAATTCAGCTTTGTTCATTGAAGAACTCCTTTTTTGATATGTGATTTGAATACTTTATAGTATCTAACCTTTAAAAAAGCTAAAGAAATGTCCAAATAATGGGACTTTTAGCATTTATTTTAAATAATTGTTATTTTTTTATACTAAAATGAAGATTTAATACTTAAAAGCCGACAACTGTTTTCTAAAATTGCAACTTTTCTGACCAACTCATTTATGTCACGGTCGTACACATAAGTACCCACACCTTTTATAACCATGATGTGTTCTTTTGCATTTTTTAAGTATTCAGTTACTTCTGATGCATTTCTTTTATACCAGGTTTTATAATCTCCTGGATCAATAACAGGAATTGTTCCAAAGGTTGTTTTACCAAAATAATCCTCAAGAACAATTTCATCATGTTCAAGTGTATAAGCAGTGGTATAAATAGGTACACCAAATGCCACATATTTTGCTTCATGAATATTATCATAAATCTCTGCATGAATTTTGGCTTCCATACTGGCCATTTTCCAACGATAATCTTTTTTGTTGACAAACAGTTCACAAAAGGATTTGTCACACATTTCATCAAAAATAGCATCTGAAGTATTGATTATAAAAGAAGTATGATCAACCTTAGCCGAAATCGCTCCATGATATATACCAAAAAAGCTTTTTCTAAACATCGTCAATGACAAATCACTTAGAAGTTTTACTGTATTTTTATCCACCATTTTAAAAGCCTTGAATTAAAATTTTGCTATTATATCAAAAATATCTTATAAGGTTTTAATTAATGCAAATTCCACATATTCCCGTTTTATATAATGAAACACTTGAAGCTTTTGAAAATATAAACGAGGGTTATATTATTGATTGTACTTTAGGTTACGCGGGACACAGTTTTGGATTATTAGAACAAAATGAAAATATAAATTTGATTGCAAATGATCAAGATGAAGAAGCTTTAGCTTTTTCAAAAGAAAGATTAAAAGATTTTGGAAACAGAGTGACTTTTAATAAAGGAAACTTTGAAACAGTGGTTCAAACTTTTAAAGATTTACCTATCAAAGGAATTTTAGCAGATATTGGTGTATCTTCTTTACAACTAGATAAAGTTGAACGAGGTTTTGGATTTGACTCTGATAGCTTAGATATGAGAATGAACCAAGATCAAACTTTAGATGCAAATACTGTTGTCAACTCTTATTCACAAGCTGATTTGGAAAATATTTTTAGAAACTATGGGGAAGTGAGAGAATACAAAAAAGTTGCCTCTTTAATAGTGTCAAATAGACCGTTTACAAGTGCTAGAGAACTTTCAACTTTTTTATCTCAAAAAATGCACAAGGGAAAACTTCATCCAGCAACCTTACCTTTTCAAGCCATTCGAATAGAAGTGAATGATGAGTTGGGTGTTTTAGAAAGACTATTTGAATCACTTGAAGTTGCCAACTTATCCAATTGTATTATTGGAATTATTTCTTTTCATTCCCTTGAAGATAGAATTGTAAAGACCTATTTTAAAAAGTGGACAAAATCTTGTATTTGTCCGCCTGAAGCTTTTAGATGTGAGTGCGGAAACAATCATAAAAAAGGAAAAATCCTTACGAAAAAACCGATTATTCCTACAAAAGCAGAAATCAGACAAAATCCAAGAAGTAGAAGTTCTAAACTGAGAGTATTTAGATTTGATTAAAAACTTAGTTGAGAAGTTAAATGCAAGGAATTCATTGATAATAGTACTTACCCTACTTATTGTTGCCCTTGTATTATTTACTCCTAAGATATTTTTGCGAAATAATATTTATTACGTGAGTAAAGATATCAATAAACTTTATGCCCATTATATCTCTTTAAAAGAAGAAAATAGATTTTTAGGTCAGCAACTAGAAGACATGAAATTTAAAAACCAAATCATGGATTCACTTATTTTAGATAATTTGGAAAATGAAAAATAATGAGAACACTCATAGAGTTTGGACTAAAAAGACCCGTTTTAAATCACTTTATACTTTTTTTTATTTTTGTATTGGCAATTTTTTCTTATTTTAAAATTCCAAAAGAAATCTTTCCCTCTTCCTCTTTAGACTCCATATCTATTTCAGGTTCTTATGCAGGAGCCAGTAGTGATATATTAGATAAAATGGTTGTTGAAAATATCGAGAATGAACTGTTAACTCTAAGTGACGCTGATAAGATAAACTCTGTTGTGAAAAATGGATTTTTTTCTATTACTGTACACTTAAAAGATGATGTGGTAGCAACCGAAGTTATTAACGACGTAAAAGATATTATCACCATCGCTAAAAAAGACTTTCCCTCAGACATGGATGAGCCTGCCACAAAAGTAAAAAAGCACTATTTCCCTTTAATTACAGTGGCTTTATATGGTGATAGTACAACTGAAGAGTTACTAGATGTTGCTAAAAAAGTCAAAAATAGAATCATGGAACTTGAAGACTTAAGTGAAGTGAGTGTTTGGGGAGACACAGATAAAGAGTTATTGATAACCTTTGATGAGAGTAAAATAGATGCTTACAATTTAAATAAATCTCAAGTTATCAACGCGGTTAAATCTGTTAGTTCTATTTTTCCTGTTGGAATTATCAAAGATACAAAAAAACACTATTATTTGAGTACCTTTAATGGAGAAAAAAACATCTCCAAAATTGAAAATATGATTTTAAAAATAGATAATAAAAGATTGTATTTAAAAGACGTTGCCCATGTGAGTTATCAACTGGCAGACTCCTTAACCATTTCACACTTTAATGGTAAACCAAATGTTTCCATTGGAATTAATAAAGGAAAAGAAGGAGATGCTATTGAGCTCGTACGTGAAATCAAAAGTATTCTCAACAATGAATTTGAAGACAACTATTCAAATTTAAAATTTGATACCTATACAGATACATCTATTTGGATAAAAAATCGTCTTAATACTGTGGTATCAAATATCTTGTTTGGATTGTTTTTGCTCTTCCTTGCTTTGATGTTTTTTATCAATACACGAATAGCTATTGTCGTAGGTATTGGAATACCCACGAGTTTTTTAATTGGTCTCATAGCAATAGAGTCTTTAGGATATAGTTTAAACATGTTAACCCTATTGGGCGCGTTAATAGCTCTTGGGATGTTGGTAGATGAAGCCATTGTTGTGGGTGAAAATATTTATCGACATATGGAGATGGGAAAAGACAAATACACTGCAGCCGTTGATGGTGCGTTAGAAATATATCCTGCAGTTTTAACAGCAACTGCCACAACCATATTAGCTTTTTTGCCAATATTACTCATGACAGGAGAGATAGGCCGTTTTATGCAGGTCTTACCTGTTTTAATCGCTGTTTTACTGTTTAGCTCTCTTCTTGAAGCCTTTTACTTTTTACCTTTACATGCAAAACAATTATTTAAAGTTAATAGACAAAAGAAAAAAGCAGATACCCTATGGGATTTAAACAAAAAAATATATGTTAAAATCTTGGACTTTTTATTAAAAGGTAAATACATCACTCTTGTTTTATTACTGAGTTTTATTATTGGTAGTACATATTTGTTCCTAAGTAATTCAAAGTTTGAGTTAATGCCAGATTTTGATACCACACAGATTTATATCACTGGATCAGTAGGTGTTGGAAAAAAACTTCAACAAACGGAACAATTGGTTGCAAAAATAGAAAAAAAGCTCTTAGACAATGTTGATTTTACAACAGAAGTTGACTCAATTAGTTCTATTATAGGAATGAAACTTGATGGAAGAAATATACCTCATAACGAGGAGTTTTATTATCAAATCTTTGTAAATCTGCACGAACGTGCACCTGAGAACTTTTTTAACAAATATATCAATCCTTATCTTTCTCCCAAATATGATGACTCAGATATGATTCGACAAAAAAATGCACAAGTTATTGAAGGTGAGTTATTGGTTCTTTTAGATGACTTAATAAAAAGTGATGAATTTGAAGAACTTAACGTCTTTGTACCTGGTGCTGGTATTGTTAAAAATGACATTGAAATTGCACTCAATGGCCCAGAGGAAAAAGTCTCTCATGCTATTGATAACATAAAATCTGCACTGCTAAATATAGATGGTGTTAGCAATGTTGCTGATGATTCACTTACTGGAAATGTTGAATTGAAGTTTAAAGTTAACGTATATGGACAACAATTAGGTATCAGTGAAGATTCAATTATTTCTCAACTTCGTCCTTTTTATTTTAAAGGGACCTATTCAAAAATGTTTGATGATACAGGTATTGTAAATATCGTTTTTCAAAGTTCAAACAAAGATGTTTTAAAAAGTATTGATAATTTCAAAATTGAGATTCCAAATACAAATGAAACTGTTTTATTAAATGAGGTGGTCCTGACTGTTAAACAGTCTGCTTATTCTCAGATATTTAAAGAAAACAATAAAAGAGTCAGAAGTGTCACAGCTTCCATCAACAACATCACATCAGCAGAAGTTTATAAACACTTACAAACAACACTTGATGGTCTAGATAAAAATATCCACATTAAAATAAAAGGAGAAGAAGAAGAAAATCAAAAATTTATTGAAGATATGATGATGGCTTCAGTACTTGCTTTTATTCTTATTTTAGCAGCTCTTGTTTGGATGTTTGATTCACTCGTTAAACCTTTGATCATATTAAGTAATATTCCTTTATCTATTCTGGGAGTTATGATAGGACACTATTTATTAGATATGAATTTATCTATGGCCAGTTTAATAGGTATGGTAGGACTTGCGGGAGTGATTGTAAATGATGGTATTATCATGATGGATTTTATTAAAAAGTCAACTTCCCTTGATGATATTAAAGAATACGCACTTCTTAGATTACGTCCGATCATCTTAACCTCTATTACCACTGTACTTGGACTTAGTACCCTAATCTTTTTTGCTTCAGGGCAAGCTTTGATTTTACAACCCATGGCTGTATCATTGGGATTTGGAATATTATGGGCAACGGTTTTAAATCTTTATTATGTACCTATGTTATATAGAATCATTTATTTAAGAAAAGCTACATTTTAATTAATACCAAATAAAAAAAGAAGTGAGTACTTATTATTTTATTTGGTATAACCCTGATACAAAGTATTAAAACATCTTATCAGGGTTGTATTTTGAATCAATAATAATTTTATTATCTTCTTCTTTTATGAAAAAAAGATGTGTTTCACATGATTTAGAGGATATTTTTTTTAAAAGATCTTGAGCTTCTCTCATGGCTTCTTCTTTGTTTTCACAGTGTATTTCTTTATTTAGACCATGTTTTATTACACAGTGACATTGTTTTGATATAAGTACTTCTATACTCATCTATTTATCCACCAATACCATTCCCTCAATACGAGAGAGTATATTTTTATCTTTTACAAAGTTAGGTAACTCAACGCCTGGTTCAAGAGTTGTTATTACTGCACGTCCTATTATAAATCGTCCATACGAGCCATCATCTTGTAAAGTTTTTACACCCCAAACATTGTGAAATACCAAAGGTTCACCATTTTTTTCACCAATATACAACATGATATGTCCTTTTAAATAAATCAGAGTTAAAAAAGGAACACCATTTTTTACGATTTCTTTTTTCTTTTCATCTGCACTTAAATCTTTTAGCTTTATATATGTGCCTCTTTGTGTTTGTCCATAAGAATTACGCTTAAGATAAATACCAAAAGGTGCAAAAAAATCTCTCGTAAAAGACGAACAGTCTCGATGGTTCATCAATCCACCCCAACCATAAGGTTCATCAATAATAGAACTTGATATTTTATTGATATTTGAAGTATTAAACTCCAGTGGTTTTCGTGCGACAAATTCATCTTCTATTTTCACATAAGACAAATACCCTTCTAAGTTTGCATGTTTATTGATAGTAACAAATTTATTTTTTCGCAGAGGAAAAATTGTTCCCAGTTTCACATAGTCAACAAAGGTATTGTTTTTGTACATGGGAAAATTATCAGCAGTTGCAACATAATAAGTTCCACTTTTAAACTTAGTGATTAATACATCATCCACAAAAGCGATATCTTTAATACTCACCCAGCCAAGAGCAAAATTAGTCTCTACAAATACCCAAGCCCTATCATTTGAATAGTGAGATATAAACAAAGGCGTATTGAGTTTTAAAGCTGAGTTTTGATTGTAGTCAAAAGGAAAACCTTCCCCTGCTTTTGTTGGATCATAAAACATTGCACTTTTGGTGGGAAATACTCTCAAATTGCTGTTATTTGTCGTGATTGCATAACGTTGATTTGTATTGTATGCTTCAAAATTAGAATTTCTTATTTGTAACTCAAACCAATTTTTTGATAAAAGTTTATGGTTTTCTCCATATATTTCTTTTTTGGCATACATATTTCCCCATGAAGCCTCTTTTGCAGTGTAAGACATGTTTTCTAAGTCCCACGGTTTAAAAAACATTTCATTAAACTTCTCATCCAAACTCAATTGTAATTGAGTATCTAAAACAGGTAATTTTTTGGTATATGTACTTGGGTTTTGAGATAAGGTTTTTAAATCATTTATTTCCACATTTGTTTGACTTTTACTACAAGCAGTAAATAGCAGTACACTTGATATTATAAAGGTATTTATAAAATATTTCTTCATTAAATTTTCCATTTTTTATAGTTATTTTATTGTTAATATATATTTCTTTTTTACTTTCATGTATTTTAGCATTTAATTGTTTACAATTTTGGTTTTAATAAGTTATTTACTGATATTATACTTTTATGCTACACATATCAATTACAAAAACACTCTTTGAAGATATTTTATCCAATACAAAAAAACAACTTATTAAAGACGCCACCAAACATTGGAAAAAAGTACTCTTAGATCCCAAAATTATTGAAGATAAAATATATTATGAGATTAACAAAATAAACAAACTTTATTTATCAAATGGTTTGGGCGCAGACAAACCAGCAATAGTAATAGAGTGTATCAATGTCATACAAGACAAAGAATCCAATCAATTTATTTTTGAACTGGGCTCAATTTTAGAGCATAAAAATATAGATATAAATAAGAAGAAAGACGAACTAATAGAGCAACTTTTAAGGGAGAAACAACTGCTAGAAGAATCCATTGCCAAGGATCATTTAACTCAAACTTTCAATCGAAGAAAAATGGATATAGATTTGGAAATGTTTATCAAACAAGCCAATGCAAAAAGTTTAAGTGCTGTTTTTATTGATGCGGATAGATTTAAAGGCATCAATGATAACTTTGGACATAATACAGGGGATAGAGCCTTACAGTATTTGGCCAAAAAGTTACAAAAACATGCCACTTTTCTTGAAGGAGAAGTATATCGATATGGAGGAGAGGAATTTGTTATTTTATGTTTTTGTCCACAAGAACAATTGTATGATAAACTTGATACTTTAAGAGTAGATATAAAAAGTGAAAAAATATTACATCCCTTTAAAGAGATTTCCATTAGTGTAAGTATGGGAGTTTCGTTTTGGAAAGATTCCCATTCCATTCAGGCCTTTATTAAACAAGCTGATGAAGCGGTTTATCTTGCTAAAAGTAATGGAAGAGATAGGATAGAGTTCACCAATTCTTTGTAACATTTACTAAGTTAAATATAAAAATAAATAATTATTTTTTAAACTAAATCAAAAGATTATATGGTAAGATGTATATTATAGAAAAGGAACAATATGACTATTGAAGACCATATAAAAGAGCAATTTGATCATAAGCAAATTATAGAAAATTTAGCTAAATATGAATTATACTATCAAATATCTCTATCTCATATAGTCAGTGAATCTGAGTTTGATGTAAAATCAACCTACAAAAAAATAAATACCTTATCACTAGATATTGATCCTGAGACTGTTTTTTATACTATTATATCTATCATTCGACATTTTGAAGACACAAGCACATTTGAAAAAAACTATCTTGTGGAGTTACAAAAACATGCAACTATACATGCATTAGAAGATTACGTAAAAAAAGACAAAGAATTGCTTAATCCAGAAACTTTTTTAGCATCAGTTGTAGAAAAAGTAAATGATGGCACTTTTTTCACAGATACAATGCAAAAACAATTTGACAGTGAATACAAAATATCTGTTAATAGATGGCAAAATATTATCGCAGAAGAGTTATCTTTCGAAATTAAATCAAAAGCCTTGGGTATTTTATAAATCTCTTATACAAAATTGGAGATACTAACAGACTTTAAATCTACAAGGATATCTTAATGGACGTACTAATAGTCATGGTTTTAATTTTTGCTGCAACGGGAATAACGTTTAGAACAATCAAAAGTTTTTATTTACAATCATACTCAAATCTTGTTTCAATGCTAGTAGCGACAGTCACATCCCTATTTATGTTTATCTCAGGAATGATGCTTTTTTGGCCCAAAGAATATGTAAGAGGAACCGCTTCTTCTGAAGTAGATTTATCAATAACAAACGTTGCGGTATTGGTTTTAATTGTTTGTGTTATTTACTACTTATTCAAATATAGACCTTCTCAAAACCAATAGTAAAAATTTCATTTACTTACAAAAAATATCCACAAGCTCTTTGTGACATTTTTTGTAACGCTCTTTAGCAATAATGCCTTTATGTACAATTTAAAGGAAACATATGAAAAGTAATTGTTTTAAAATAAAAGCGTTTCTGGGTTTCACTTTATTTTTGTATTTCCCCATTGGATTTTTAATCGACTTTACTGAATACGTAAACATAACTATCGTTCTATTACTCGCTTTTTGCACAGGAGCGTGTGGTTCCTTTTTAATTTTGCCTTTTATGAGATCAATTTTTAATTTAAGCACAAATGAGACGAGCATAAAGACCAGCCAAATTAAATAAGAACTTATTGTATTTTTTATATTTTTATATTACTATTTGATATAAAATTACTCATATGAGGTTATACAATGAAAAAAACTATTTTATTTTTTACACTATTTCTACTGCAAACACTTTTATTTGCTCAAACATCTGTTTGGAAAATTCAACATAACAATGAAACTATTTATCTTGGTGGTACAGTGCATCTGTTAAGAGCACAAGACTACCCTCTTCCCATTGAATATGAAAAAGCATATGAAAACTCAAACTCAATATATTTTGAAACAGACTTACAAACTTTAGAAAGTCAAGCCATGCAAAAAAATATCATTGATAGTTTGCTATATAAAAATGGGAAAAAGCTTTCAAATATATTATCTCCTTCAGTGTATAAAGCTTTAAATGAACATGCAAAGTCAAGAGGTATTAATTTACTACAATTTGATAATTTTAAACCTGCAATGATTCTATTAAGCCTTACTGTCCTTGAATTACAAACAATGGGAATAACCAGTCAAGGGGTTGATAAGTTCTACTTAACAAAATCATTAAAGGATTCCAAACATATAGGGAAACTTGAAAGTGTGCAAACCCATATCAATTATATAGCTTCTATGGGAAAAGGAAACGAAAACAACCTGATTTTACAATCTCTAAAAGATTTTAAAGAAACAAAGAAGAAGTTTAAACAAATGCTCCAAGCTTGGAGAGATGGAGAGAATCAAACTATCTATAAATTATTTGTTGCTGATATGAAGAAATATACTCCAAAACTTTACAAAAGTATTTTAGTTGAGAGAAACAACAACTGGATGCCGGTATTAAAATCTCTGTTCAAAAATAATAAAACAGAATTTGTACTAGTGGGAACAGCACACTTAGTTGGTAAAGATGGATTATTACAACAATTAAAAAGTCAAGGGTACAAGGTTGAGAGATTTAAATAAACCTTATTTTTATAAAAAAGCAGCTAAACCACATTTTAATAATGATTATCAATAAAGCTTAAGCTAAATTACTTTATTATATTAATATCAATTATCATTATAATAAAGGTTAAATATGAGTGATTTATTAATACACAGATTAAATTCTTTCTCTACTTATCAAGTAGATAAGAATAGTACAAACATCATCAATACAAAAACTTTTGAAGATGTCAATGTAGAAGAATTTCTAGAGATTTCGCACATACTAGACTCCTCTTATTTTTCTTATGCGGTGGATAAACATCTAAATTTCATTGCTTTAGATAAAATTTAATCAAGTTTATTCAGTGAGTGATACAAAAATAGATATAAAAGCCTTGCAAAAGAAGTTTCTTAAGTTAAAAAAAGATATATTGTCAGATAATTTAGATAACAGCAGATTTTTCATTTTAAAAGAGAATGAAAAAAAAAGTAATAAAGAATAAGTTCCTTTTTTTTAAAGAACTTATACAATTTAAAATAGGATAGAAATGGAAGAGTGTTTTTTAATTAGTAGTTTTGAAGATGGTTATGTTGTAGATGATTTAATGTATGAAGAAGCAGCAATTGAGTATTGTTCTACAGTATTAGATATACCTGTTGAGAAAATTCAAACAACATCTTTAGATGGTGATGGTTTAGAATTAGTACTTGCTAATTTAAACTCTGAAGATATACAAGACGATTGGTTTGTAAATCTTTGTAAAGTAAGTACGAAACTATAAAGAATATCTTTATAGTTTCAACTCATGACTCACTCATATTATCTAACTAAGCCAAAATCATTTTAAACTGTTCATTCACTTGATGGACTTGAACATCATTAATTCCCGTTATATCTTCTAAGAGTCTATTCTGTATAGTTTTCTTATGTTTAAAACTACTACCTTGTAAATGTTTTTTTTCATTACTCAATTTATTACCAGTGTGTTCTAAAATAATCGTTTCATATTTTCGAGATTTTCCTCCCACATAAAAACCTTTAAAATTATTATGTTCTGCACATAGGTTTTTAATGTTCATCGCCAAACCTTTACTTTTAAATTCATTTAACAAACAAAGAAGATTTTCTAAATCATTTTGTTGACTAAATATTTTCATCATTTCACATTTTGTATCAGAATACTGCAACAAACTTTCAACTACTTCTATACTTTTTTCTTTTACGGCTTCTTCAAATTTTTTATCTGTATTTATAAATAACATTTCATTCCCTTTTTTGTTTCGAGAATAATACAATATGAATTCTTAAAGTTTATTGATAACAATTATCATTTTTATTATAATTTAGTTTTCTGTGCGAATTCATAAGTATAATGATAATAAATATCAATATTAATAAAATGTTAAGATTACTTAGTCTAGAATTCTAATAATGATTATCAGTACTAGGAAAAATAATGA
>MAAG01000136.1:0-10209 GCA_002163065.1 Arcobacter sp. 31_11_sub10_T18 | reverse complement strand
AACGTTACTTGTGGTCTATAAAAAAAATGACTTAATCAAACCAACAGGGTGTACTTGTTAAAAGGAGAGAAAATGAGCGTATTAGTAATTGGTGGAGATAAAATTTCACATATATCAAAGATGTTACAAAGTCTAGGTGCAAAAAAAATAAACCATTGGGATGCAAGAAAAAAAAGTTCTGCTCCAAAGAAAAAAGTTCCTATTGATACTGACTGTATCGTTATGCTTACTTCTTTTCTAAATCATAACACCATGTTAAAGTATAAAAATGAAGCAAAGAAAAAAGATATTCCATTTATTTGTGCAAAAAGAAGTATTAACTGTGTTTATGAAGAATATGTAAAAATAATGGATATTAAAGATTGTGCAGATTGCTATGCCAATTGTGAGAGTAAGTAATTAATGTTTTACTTTGACTGTAAAAATGATTTTGTGGGTTTTACTCAAAACACAGAATGGCTTCCTAAAAACTTTGATAAATTTACATCTGAGAGAAGTTTACGGAAACTTTTTTTATCTTTAAGTAATAATGTACTTCAAGATTTCTGTAATTTTAACAAACGGGAAAGAGACGTACTGTCAAAAGTAACTCTCAAGCAAGCATTTGAACACAAAATCAAATCAATGTTGCCTATGTCTTTTATACGACCTCATAAAGCACTAAAATCATTTACCTTTGATAGTCAATCAAGCAAAGTAATTTTACATTATTTAAATAAAAATAAATCAAAACAAATATTCGTTGCAAATAAAAATTTATTACCAGTGGCAAGGTTAATCTCTCATTGTTATATAAACAATCAAATGCAATTATTATTGGACATTAATTTACTTTTTCACGAATTTGTGTTTCAAAAGATTTCCAAACTCCATTCTGGGAAAAAAGTAATTGATGAAGGAGATTCAATAACTATTAACGCAAAGAATACAACTCCTACAAAAATATTTCCATTTTGGAAAGATATAGACAAGAATAATTTAAACATCAAAAATGATGTTAAAAAAGCAACTCAATGTGTACAAAAAGGAGAATACTGTTTGGTTTATTTGGTTTACCCAAAAACAGATACATTTATCAGACATATTCCAGTTATTGTTGATGTATTAGAAGATATGGATTATAAAATAAAAGCTATACCCTATTCATTACGATCAACACTAAGATAATAAAATTAAGGAATTATAATGACTACAGGACTATTTTATGGAAGCAGCACAGGAAATACACAAGAAGTTGCAGAACTGATTGCTAAAGCATTAAACGAAGATATTACTACTATAGATGTAGCAGATGAAGGTTGTGAATCAATAAGTAAACACAACAAACTAATTCTTGGAATTTCAACTTGGGGTGAAGGTGACCTACAAGATGATTGGGAAGATATTTGGGGAGATTTTTGTGATATAGATTTTAATGGTAAAACCGTTGCACTTTTTGGCTTAGGTGATCAAGATACTTATGGAGATGAGTTTGTAGATGCACTTGGAACTTTATATGAGCAAGTTAAAACAGCAGGGGCTAATATTGTTGGTTTTACATCAAGCGAAGGATATGAACACGAGGCATCAAAAGCCGAACTAGACGGTGAATTTGTTGGTTTAGTTGTTGATGTTGACAATCAAGATGATTTAACACAGGAGAGAATTGATTCATGGACGAACAATATAAAAACATCAATTCTATAGTAGATGAAATACTTGGAGTGTTCTATATAGTAGTTCCTACATTTATTGTGGGAAGTGCTACTTTTGTTTTTAAAGATGAACTAATAATGAGTCTTATGTATTTAAGTAAAAATCTCTTTTAAAACTACCCAAGCATTAAAAAAGGCCAAGTCAGTTTGACTTGGCCTTTTTTGTATAAACAAAATTATTTAGAACAATCTTCACATGTTCCATAAAGTTGCATTGAATGACTCACTATTTTAAAGTTGTTTTTCTTAGCTATTTTATCTTGTCTTTTTTCTATTTCGTTATCTAAAAATTCGATTATTTTTCCACACGAAGTACAAATCAAATGATCGTGATGCGCTTTTGCATTACTTTCATATTTTTTACCTTCAGTTCCAAAAGCGATAGAAGCAATTAGGTGAACCTCTTCTAAAAAAGATAATGCGCGATATACTGTAGCAATACCAATATTACTTTCAGGATATGATTTTTTAATTTCATTATAAACTTCTTCAGCGCTTAAATGATCAGTGGCATTAATTAAAACATTTAGAACAATTTCTCTTTGTTCCGTATATTTTAAGCCTTTTTGTTTCACTATTTTTTTTAGTTCTTCAATTATCTCTTCATTATTATTCATAATAAGATAACCCTCCAAGTGGTGTAAAATTATTTATTTTCGTAAATTGATTTATATTAGCATAATAGTCTTAAAGATAGCAACTGTGTGGCTATAGGTAACACTTTTATAGCAAATAATTATTTTTTATTTTACTTTTTTATACAATATTTACTTAATTGAAATTGTTAGATTACAATCTCATCTGTTAATTTTTTTTCACTTGATTTATTTTTTTTCTTAGATCCGTAAAGAGTATGATGCCAAAGGGCAAAACCACAGAATGCAACACCTGCGTAAATATGCGTTTTTTTCATCAATTTGTTTTTCATAAACATAGAAGTAACTACTGTTGCACCTAAAGTTGCTGTCATTCCAATTTTAGCTGCTTCTTTTTTAAGTTCTAAATCTATAGCCATATTACTGTTTCCTTTTATTCCTTTTTTTCATAACTTTATAAGTTCCCTTACAAGTTGAAAAAGTTAATGCAGCTGTCAAAGCTGTAGCTAGGGGAAGTAAAAATGGCATATATTAATCCTTTATAATAATAATTCTCAGTATACTACCATATAACATATTATATAGAACTGATAATCACTATCTATATCAGATAATTTTATGCCTTTTTAATCTTCACACCTCTCATAGAGTTTAATAATAATCCAATAGTAGTACCATTATGCAAGACAGCAGTTGTTATTGGAGTGAAAAATCCAAAAGCAGCACCTGCAAGAATAACAGAGTTAATACCAACAGTTGCATTAAAATTATTATTAATAAGTTTCATTGTATTTTCAGCCAATTCTTTGGCATCAGCAACAGCAGCAATGTCATCTTTTAGTAAACTCACATCAGCAGTTGCTTTTGCAATATCAGCTCCTTTAGACATACTAATACCAACATTAGCACTAATTAATGCTGGTGCATCATTAATCCCATCACCAATAAAAGCGACTTTTTTACCTTCACTCATTAACTGTTTTACTATACTTGCTTTTTGTGTAGGTAACAACGATGCATACACAGTATCAATACCTACATCTTTTGCGATTTTATCAGCTCGCTCTTTGGTATCACCTGTTAACATAATTGTATTTTTAACACCAAGTTTCTTCAAACGTTCTATGGTTTTTTTAGTGTTACTTCTTAATCTATCTTCTAAACTTATCGTACCTAAAAGTTTTTTCCCATATCCAACATATAAAAGTGTAAATCCATTATTTAACATTTCATCTATTTGAATTTTGTGTTTTTTAAAAGAGATACCTTCATCTTCTTCTAAAAAGTGTCTACTTCCTATTAGAACATTTTTACCATTTACTTGTGTTTTGACCCCATGAGCTACAATGAATTCAACTTCTTCATGGTGCATATGAACAAAACCTCTTTTTTTAGCAGCTTTTACAACCGCTTCAGCAACAGGATGAAAATAATGTTCTTCAGTACTAGCAGTTAAGTTTAATAACTCATCTTCACTCCACTTATCATCAAAAGATGTTACATTAACAACTTCCAGTTCACCTTCTGTTAAAGTACCTGTTTTATCAAAGATGAATGTATCAGCACTATGTAGAGCCTCAATCGCTTTTGCACCTTTAATCATAATTCCCGCTTGCCCAGCTTTGCTAATTGCAGTTTTAAAAGCAACTGGAGTAGCTAGTTTTAAAGCACAAGAATAATCAGCTTGTAGGACAGAAGCTACTCTTTCAAAGTCTCGTGAGAATACATAAGAAACGCCAGCAAGTCCAAGGGTTACAGGAACTAATTTATCAGCAAGTTTGGTTGCTTTTAATTGCACTGAAGATTTTTCATTTAAAGAATTTTCTATATAATGTTTAATTCTTTGAGTTGCTGTATCTGAACCCACATGTTCAGCCCAAATCTTTATTCGACCTTCTTCCATAACCGTTCCAGAAATAACTCTGTCACCACGTTGTTTTTTAATAGGTTCAGCTTCTCCTGTCATAGATACTTGATTAACACTGGCTTCTCCTGAAACAATATGTCCATCAATAGGAATAGTACTACCTGCACCTACAACTACAATATTTCCTATTTCTATATCTTTGGTTTTAATTAAAATTTCAGTTGTTTTACCATCAATATCTGTTTCAATCCAAGCTTCTTCTACATTTGGCTTGGCCAATTGTTTTAATAAATCATCGCTTTTATGAACAGTGGTTTCTTCAATATACTCACCCAACTCTAACATCGCATTGGCTGAATTGGCAGCTAGAAAATCTTTTCGTACAATTGAAATAGCTACGGCACTGGCTTCAAGAAACTTTGACGTTAAACCTTCTTCAAATAATTCTTTTGTTCCATCAATTATCAACGGCATACAAGCAGCAGTTGTAAGTGCAGCTTTAACATTTGTGTTTGATACTAAAGGTTCAGCAGCTAATATAGCTCCTGCACGAACAAGACCTTTTAAAGAGGGTTTCCCTTCATCAATACATGGAGTACAACCAAGATCAGTTGTTGTTTTACTAAGAACTTTTTCAAGAGAGATATTTGTCAATTTATCTTCAATATCATTTTTAATATTTTTCGTAATATTAAAAACTACAGAGGCAGCTATTTTATTCACACGAACAGTGTTTAATCCCTCTATTCCATCAAAATAATGGATCAACACATTCTCATCAATATTCTTATTTTTTAGAATACTGACTTTATATCGAAGACGTTTAGAAGTTTCATGTACAAGTGAAAATTTTTCATTACTACTCATAATATCACCCTACTCTTGCGTTGAATCAAATTCTGCTTGAGCATCTTCATAACGCTCTTTTAATTCTTCCATTCCCATTTGAAACATAGAAGACCCTTTTGCAACAGTTTTAAACAAAGATTCCTGCACTTTTTTATTACTTAATAGATATGCAGCAGCTGCACCAATTAAAGCACCCTTTAAAAAATCAGAGCTATTAAAACCTCCAAGAGCTGATGTTACAGCATCCGTAGGTTCAGTAGCATTGTTCTGTGCTTGGGGATTCTCTTTTTGACTTAAATCGTAAAAAGGGTTTCCTCTTTTATTAGGTCTTTTACTACTACCACCTATAAATTTATTATAAGGATTGTTATTCATTTATCTCTTCACCTTCAAGTTCATTAACTTCTTGCATCTGAGGTAACTCATCATCCTGAGATAATTCAGAATATGCGTTACCAAGTTTTTCATCTAATATTTCAACCGCATAAATACCAGCCATTCCAACACTAACTGCTGTTAATGCTTTCATTAAACCATTTGGCTGTCCAAGAAAATTAGCTGCTGCAATTGCACTACCTGTTGCAATTCCACCTTGCGTGGTTTTTTTAACAGTATCTTTAATAGCCTCATTAGGACTCATTTGCTTTTGCATCGTTTTTTTATAATTAATTGTTCCAGATACAATAGCTGATGCAAGTGCACCACTCACTATGTGTCCAAGAACATTTCTAGGTGTACCAGTATTTATTTTGGGGATCATTATTCTTCCTCTTTTTCTATTTCAATTTCTGTACTTTTAGCCGTTTTTCTGGCTGTTTTTTTCTCTTTAATACAGTCTACAGTTGCACCAACTGTTTCTTTTAAATCAGCAGCAACATCTTTGGTTTTTTCTAAACCACAAGCTGCAAGTTCTTTTGTTTTACCAACACCAAAGCCTAAAGTTTCTTTTAAACTTCCAATTTTATTAAATGCAAATACAACACCTGCTCCAATTGCTATTCCTGCTACAAATGGTAATGCCATGATAGACTCCTTATTCTTCTTTATTGTTTTTATTAAACATATCTTTTACAACAACTGTACCCAAACCACCAAGTGCCAAACCACTTAAAAGTGCCACATTACTGTTTTGAAAAAGTTGTGCAATTTTTGCTTGATCCACATCACCTTGCATTACTGATTCAAATACTTCTTGGTATTCACCCAACTTGGACATCATATCTTCTTGCGAACCTATATCAGAAGTATTCCCATTTTGATTATAAGAATTTGCAACTGCTTGTCGAAACTTTGGAAGGTGACAATTATATGAAGCTGCTTGAAGTTTATACAAAACTTCTCTTATATCTTCTTCTTCTATACATTCTAAAAGATCTTCATACATAGCTATATTTTGTATTTCAAGGGCAACACCTACTTCAAAACATTCCACTAAATTATCAGAAACCTTTACTTTTTCATACCAGTCATTAAAAGGCACTTCAACTTCATATCGCTCAAGTACTGTAATAACAGCACAATAGTGTGACTGTACACTTTCAAGTATTTCATTTAAAGGTTCAATTGAGCCATGAATATCTATCATCTCACAATAGGTTTCATATGATCTAAACTGATCATATACTGCAATTCTAAGTACTTGGTGTAAAACCTCTTGGTCTAAAGTTTTATCAACTTTTTTGTTAAGAAGTAAAACTTCATCACTATTTCTTTCCACTTATGCAACCTCCTTTGCCAATTTATTTATTAGTTCAGTAATCTCTTCTATATTTTCACCTTTGATTAAATCTTCCCAAACGCTAGATGCAAAAATCAATGGATCATATACAATTGTCACAGAAGCCACAATTTTATTTATTTTAATACTTTTAATCCCTCTAATCTTACTTGGCAAATCTTCAATATCTTTTAAAGAAATAGAATTACTCTCTTTTGTAATTTTAGGATTGACTCTTACTCTTAGTCTACCATTTACATGATGTATTATTGTAAAATAACTTGCTATATTGATAATGTCTTCAGTATTAATCACTCATATGTCCTTTTGTTAATCTAATTTTTACACAGTGAACTTTAAGTATAACTTAAAGTAAAGTTACAATCATTCTCAAAAAGGACTATCAACTGATAATCAAAGTAGATGAGACATTTATAATTTTTGATTGTTTTTAAATAATAAGTTTGGCTTATTATAGCCAAATAATTTAGCGTCTAAAAGGATAAACTAAGTGTTTATCCCTATTAATTAATGACAGTTACCGCAAAGCCCATAAATAGTCATAATATGATCTTTTAATACAAAGTTATGATTATTAGAAACTATAATTTGTTGCTCTTCAATAACATCATCTGTAAATTCTATAATAATATGACAATTTGTACAAATCATGTGATCATGGTGGATTGAGATGTTTAATTCATATCGTTTAGCTCCATCGCCAACATCCAGAGATTTTATAATATTCATTTCCTCAAAAAACTTAACTGTTCTATAAACAGTAGCAATTCCCATATCTATTTTATACATATTTTTTGCGATATTACAAATCTGCTCCGCACTTAAATGATCATCACTAAAATAAAGTATTTTTAAAATATAATCTTTTTGAATTGAATTTTTAAATCCTGACTTGGCAACTGAATTTTTAAAATTCTTTAAAAATTGTTCAAAACTAACTTCATGTTTTCTCATTTGGCATACCTTTAAAATTATAAATTATACTATATATTATTGATCACTACACAGAAAAACTACCCTACACTTCAATTTAATAATGAGTATCATTTTCTAAAGAGATATTAACACTATTATACTTAACTGGACATTAATGATAATAATTCTCGTTTTAATATTCAATTAAGATAGTATTGGTTATAATTTTGATAATCGTTTTCATTAATAATATTAGAAATTATCTCTGGTTATTTGAGTTTTCAACTTAAATATCACCATATTTATTTACTATTGTTATTGAAACAAATAATAAAAGATAGGCTGAGACAGGAAATATGATGTTACAAATAGGTTTAGGATTAATTGGGTCAGTGGTTAGAACAGCTGCATTTGGTGTTATTGCGGGAAAAGTTTTTGATTCCTTGGTTTTATCAAAAATCAATGATAGTAATGACAATAAAAAATGGTTGAGACAAATAAAACTTGAAACGTATTCTTTATTCTGTGATAAAATTCTTACTGCTAGAATTGGAACATTATCAAATGAAGATTTTTTACAGTTAAGAAAATGTGCTACTAAAACAATACTATTAATTGAAGACAAAACTTTAATTAATCATATAAACAATTACCTTCTTACTTCTAACACAATGTTTTCTACAAATGAAGAAGTCAATCAACAAGAAATTACAAAATTCAATAAAAATGGATTAAATATCATTCAACTTCTCAATAGAAATTTAAAACAATAATCACTGTTTTATAGATTTCAACACATTCTAAAGACATTTAATTAAACATACATAGAACGTACATTATTCTTTATTATACTTCCTTTTACTAAATTTAGTTAAAGGGAGAATCATGAATTTTCTAAATAATATAGGTATTAAATCAAAGTTGTTGCTACTATTAGCTTTTCCGTTAATAGGCATGATTTATTTATCGTCTTCAAAAACTTATGACGCTTATAAAAACTTTGAAAACATGGAACACATTGATGTCATTGTAAACCTATCATCAAAGATTTCATCTTTGGTACATGAAATTCAAAAAGAGAGAAAACACGCCTCTACTTATCTATCAAATAATGATTCAAAAGTTAAAAGTAATATATCAAAGCAAATAAAAACTACAGACAAAAAAGTAGAAGATTTAAATCAGTTTGTGAAGTCAATAAAACTTGAACACTACTCAAATAGATTAAAAGATGGTATTAATAACGTTATTTCTAAATTATCTGCTTTAAGTAAAATAAGACAAACTATAAAAAATAAAGAAATATCATCCACAAAACTGATTCAATACTACTCAAGTGTCAATACTGAGCTGTTAAATAATATAGTCCTCATAGCAAAACTTACAAATGATTTGAAAGTTTCCCAAGAATTAACTGCTTATTCCAGTTTTTTATTTTCGAAAGAACAATCAGGAATTGAAAGTGTTCTAGCATTCAATGCACTATCTAGAGATTCTTTTTCAGCAGGAATGAGAGCAAGATTCAACAATCTTATTGCAGAACAAAATTCTTATATGAACAACTTTTTACAATATGCCAGTTCAGATATGAAAAAAATATATGAAAAATCTTTTCAAAATCCATCTATTAAAGAGATAAGTAGAATTAGAAAAGTTATGCTAGAAAGTAATTCAATTGGTGGCTTTAATATTGATGCTGCCCATTGGTTTAATACAATCAGTAAAAAAATTGATATTTTGAAAGAAATTGAGGATGAAATAGCTTATAACCTCAGAATTGAAGATATTAAACTATTTGAGAGAATGGAAGTTGCTGCTAGGTTAAGTGGATTGATTCATGGTTCACAACTTGAAATTGCAGCATCAGAGGGCTATCTAAGTAGTAAAGGACTAAAGTTTAAAGATGAGCTTACTAAAAAAAGATACGGTACGGATTACAGAATCAAAGAACTCAAAGAAGCCTTAGCCATTCAAGAAAAAAATGCCCAGTTAGATAAAACGATTCTAAGTGCAATGCAAGAAATAGTTTCTGATTTAAATACTTTAAAAAACATGAGAAAAAGCGTGGATGAGTTAAAGATTACTAATATCCAAGCTACTCAGTATTTTACAAAAATCAATAAAAAACTTCTTCATACTTTTTCACTCATTTCTAATACAGCAACCAATATGAATGAAAGTAAAGATTTAACAGCTTTATATAGTTTTCTAATGGCAAAAGAAAAAGCTGGAATTGAGCGATCAATTGGAGCAAATGCATTTACACAAAATAAATTTATACCAGGACAAAAGGAGCGTTTGGTAAAACTAATTACTGAACAAGATAATTACTTAACAATTTTTAAAAGAAATTCAACTCCAGAAATTTTAGAGTTTTATAATGATACAATCAATGATAAAAAAGTAAAAACACAAATATTTGATGAAGTGGAAAATTTGCGAGATATAGCATTAAAGAGTAATGAAATAGGTGGATTTGGAATAAGTTCGCAGCATTGGAATGCTCAAGTACTTATCAAAACTCAACAATTAAAAATAATTGACGATTAT
>MAAG01000174.1 GCA_002163065.1 Arcobacter sp. 31_11_sub10_T18 | reverse complement strand
TTAATAAATCATAAAATTGAGATATTTAGTATTGGTTCAAATCGTAGTAGATTAGTTGAATTGTCACAAAAGTATAATATAAAGAACAATGCATGCGAAAACTTAGAAGATGCAGTGAAAAAAATATCAATATTACATGATGAAAATAGCCTTGCTATGCTGTCTCCAGCGGCATCTTCACTTGACCAGTTTACATCATATAAACAAAGAGGAAATGTATTTAAAGAACTGGTTAGTAGATTAAGTTAGCTTTAAGTGGTTAATGACTATAATTCCACTCCAAATTTGATTGGCTCGATAGCTCAGTCGGTAGAGCAAAGGACTGAAAATCCTTGTGTCGACAGTTCGATTCTGTCTCGCGCCACCATTTTTGTTTGGATGCTGATGTAGCTCAGTTGGCTAGAGCAGCTGATTTGTAATCAGCAGGTCGGGGGTTCGACTCCCTTCATCAGCTCCATTTTTTACATTGTCAAGTGTTAGTCTTAATTGAACAGCGCTAGACCAGATTAATAATTTCAACCGGGGAGGTTGGAGAGTGGTCAAATCCAAGAGATTGTAAATCTCTCGCCTATGGCTTCGAAGGTTCGAGTCCTTCTCTCCCCACCATTTAAATGAGCGCGGGAATAGCTCAGTTGGCTAGAGCCTCTGCCTTCCAAGCAGATTGTCGCGAGTTCGAGTCTCGTTTCCCGCTCCATTTACATTATTGATTCTGGGAGCTGAGTTATCATTAGATGTATAACTCCTTATTAACTCCTAAAATCATCAAAAATTATTAATATATTATATTAGCCCACGTAGCTCAGGGGTAGAGCACTTCCTTGGTAAGGAAGAGGTCGTAAGTTCAAGTCTTATCGTAGGCTCCACTTAAACAATGAGTATGTGTTTAAAACAAACAAACTATTTCCCTTTGAATAGAGCAGCCCAAGGGCTTATCTACTCAGAGGGCATTATAAAAAAACTTAAGGAAAATCCTATGGCAAAAGAAAAATTCGAACGTAACAAACCGCATGTAAATGTTGGTACTATCGGTCATGTCGATCACGGTAAAACAACTTTAACAGCAGCTATCTCAGCAGTATTAACAGCTAAGATGGGTGGAGAAATGATGGATTACGATCAAATCGATAATGCACCAGAAGAAAGAGAAAGAGGAATTACAATTGCTACTTCTCATATTGAGTATGAAACTGAAACTAGACACTACGCTCACGTAGATTGTCCAGGCCATGCCGATTACGTTAAAAACATGATTACAGGTGCTGCACAAATGGATGGAGCTATTCTTGTAATTGCTGCAACTGATGGTCCTATGGCACAAACTAGAGAGCATATCTTACTTTCTAAGCAAGTTGGTGTTCCATATATTATTGTTTTCATGAACAAAGAAGATCAATTAGACGACGAAGATAAAGAAGAAATGTTAGAACTAGTTGAAATGGAAATCAGAGAGTTATTATCTGAGTATGACTTCCCAGGTGACGATACTCCAATCATCGCTGGATCTGCATTCCAAGCATTAGAAGAAGCTAAAGCTGGTAACGAAGGTGACTGGACTGCAAAAATTATGGAATTAATGGATGCTGTTGATACATACATTCCTACTCCAAAAAGAGATACTGAACAAGATTTCTTAATGCCTGTTGAAGATGTTTTCTCAATTGCAGGTCGTGGAACTGTTGTAACTGGTAGAATTGAAAAAGGTATCGTTAAAATTGGTGAAACAATTGAAATCGTTGGAATCTCTGATACTCAAACAACTACTGTAACTGGTGTTGAAATGTTCCGAAAAGAAATGGAACAAGGTGAAGCTGGTGATAACTGTGGTGTTTTACTAAGAGGTGTTAAAAAAGAAGATGTTCAAAGAGGACAAGTTCTAATTAAGCCAGGTACAATTACTCCACATACTGAATTCAGATGTGAAACATATATTCTTTCTAAAGAAGAAGGTGGAAGACATACTCCATTCTTTAGTGGATACAGACCTCAGTTCTATATCAGAACTACAGATGTTACTGGTTCAGTTACATTACCTGAAGGTACAGAAATGGTTATGCCAGGAGATAACGTTGAAATGAACGTTGTTCTTGTTGCTCCAGTTGCACTTGAAAAAGGTACTAAGTTCGCTATCCGTGAAGGTGGTAGAACTGTTGGTGCTGGTGTTGTTGCAGAAATCACTAAGTAATTAGGATAAACTATGGCAAATATCAGAATCAAAATCGGACTAAAATGTCAAGAGTGTGGTGATATCAACTACACTACGACTAAAAACCCTAAGACTCATACTGAAAAGTTTGAAACTAAGAAATATAGTCCAAGATTAAAAAAACATACACTTCATAAAGAAGTAAAACTTAAGTCTTAAGATTTAAGTTTGTTGATAAAGAGAAACTAAATTTTAATTTCTCTTTATCGAATTTAATATAACTAGGTCAGTAGCTCCAATGGTAGAGCGCCGGATTCCAAATCCGACGGTTGTGGGTTCGAGTCCCTCCTGGCCTGCCACTTAAAATTCTTTCTAAAACTTTAATGAAGTTTTAGGAAGAATTTTTGGTATATATACTAAAAAGTAAATTTCTGGAGTAACTTGTGGATAAACTAAAATCATATTATAAACTAGCAAAAGACGAACTATTTAAAGTAATATTTCCAATCAAAGAACAAGTTAGAAGTGCATACATTTCTGTATTTGTTGTTGTAACTGTTATTTCACTATTTCTAGCACTTATTGATGCACTAATGTCTGTGGGTTTATCTGCAGTAATGAACTAAGGACAAATTAAATGGCACACCAATGGTACGCAATACAAACTCACTCTGGAAGTGAATTATCAGTTAAAAGAGCACTAGAAAAACTTGCTGACGAAATGGCAAATGATAAAATTGCTCAAGTTTTAGTTCCAACAGAAGATTTAATCGAAATTAAAAAAGGTAAAAAGTCAATTATTGAGAGACCTTTATACCCAGCATATGCTTTTGCTGAAATTGACTTAGATACAGCAATTTGGCATAGAATTCAATCAATGCCAAAAGTTGGAAGATTTATTGGAGAGTCTAAAAAACCCACACCTCTTTCAAAAAAAGATATTGGTGCAATATTAGATAAAGTTAATAATAGAGCAGCTGCTAAACCAAAAGTTTCATTTGAAGAAGGTGAAATGCTTCGAATCAAAGAAGGTCCATTTGCCAACTTTAACGGTATCGTTGAAGATTTCGATATGACTTCTGGTGTGATTAAATTAAATGTTTCAATCTTTGGAAGAAATACTCCAGTTGAAATTTCATACACGCAAGTTGAACGAGTAGTATAAAAAAATTCATAGGCATTAGGCAATAAAAACTTGCTTCTTATATAGTTTTATTGCCTAATGCCTATAGTACGTTAATAAAAGGAAATTTAGATGGCTAAAAAAGTAACAGGAATATTAAAACTTCAAATCCCAGCAGGTGCTGCTAACCCTTCACCTCCAGTTGGACCAGCATTGGGTCAACGTGGAATTAACATTATGGAATTTTGTAAAGCATTTAATGAAAAAACTAAAGATAAAAAAGGTTTTAAAATACCTGTAGAAATCTCAATTTTTTCAGACAAAAGTTTTACATTTGTAGTTAAACAACCACCAATGACTGATTTAATTAAAAACGCTGCTGGAATTAAAAAAGGTAGTGATAATCCACTTAAAAATAAAATTGGTAAATTAACAAAAGAACAAGTTCTTGATATTGTTAAAGCAAAAATTGCTGATTTAAATACTGATGATGTTGAACAAGCTGCAAAAATTGTAGAAGGTTCTTGTAGAAGTATGGGAATAGAAGTAGAATAGTAATAATAATTAATTTATTATAATAAGCCTAACCACCGAGGCTATAAAAGGGCGGTAGCAAAATAAATTGCGGAGATAAATATGGCAAAAGTTTCAAAAAGATTTAAAGCATTATTAGAAAAAGTTGATGCTGAAAAAAAATATACATTAGCAGATGCAACAGTACTTGCAAAAGATTTAACATCAGCTAAATTTGACGAAAGTGTTGAAGTAGCTTTAAGATTAAATGTTGATCCAAGACATGCTGATCAAATGATCAGAGGTGCAGTTGTACTTCCAAATGGAACTGGTAAAACAGTTAGAGTTGCAGTGTTTGCAAAAGGTATTAAAGTAGATGAAGCTAAAGCAGCTGGTGCTGACATTGTTGGTAACGATGATTTAGTTGAGTCTGTTCAAGCTGGAAACATTGACTTTGATGTTTTAATTGCTACTCCTGATTGTATGGGTTTAGTTGGAAAACTAGGACGAATTTTAGGACCAAAAGGTTTAATGCCTAACCCTAAAGTTGGAACTGTTACTATGGACGTAACTAAAGCAGTTAATGACGCCAAAGGTGGTCAAGTTGCATTTAGAGTCGATAAAAAAGGTAACATGCAAGCAGCAATTGGAAAAGCATCTTTTTCAACTGAAGCAATTGCAGAAAACTTAACTTCATTTGTTGCAGCTATCAACAAATTAAAACCAGCATCTGCAAAAGGTAGATACATTGCTACTGCTGCTATATCTTTAACTATGAGTCCATCTATTTCTATAGATACTCAAGAATTATTAGATATTAAAGCGTAATTTTTTATTATTACTTATGAATCGTAAGAGGAGTTCCTCTTACGATTTGTGCGTATAGGTAAAAGCTAAAATATAAGAGTTCATTGGAACTTTTACATTTTATCTTAAAACTGAAGATAGTGGGTTAAAAGCACCTCCGCTTTTTGTAATACCTGCTTAAGTTGGATGTTTTGAAAGGAGGATATATAATGAATAGAGAACAAAAAGCTCAAATAATTGACACTTTAACTGGTGAATTCAAAGGCTCTCAAGCAATCGTTATTTGTAATTTTAACGGTACTTCTCATAAAGAACTAGAAGCTTTAAGAGTAGATGCACGAGCAAATGGAACAAAAGTTCAAGTTGCAAAAAACTCTTTAGTTACTGTTGCTGTTAAAAATGCAGAACTTGGAGATATTGAATTAAGTGGAACTAACATTTTCTTATGGTCTGATGATCAAATCTCAGCTTGTAAAGTTGCAGATAAATTTGCTATGGCAAATAAAGAAAAATTCGAGATTAAATCTGGAATTATTGAAGGTGAAATTTCTGACGTTTCTAAAGTTATGGCATTTGCTAAACTTGCATCTAGAGAAGAACTTCTTGGTATGCTTGCTGCAACATGGATGGCACCTCTTACTAACTTTACAGTTGGTCTTGATGCACTTAGAAAACAAAAAGAAGAAGCAGCTTAATTTTAAGTTGTATAATAAAAATTAAATTAATAAAAAAAACAAGGAATATGAAATGGCAATTTCTAAAGAAGACGTATTAGAATATATCTCAGGTTTATCTGTACTTGAGTTATCTGAATTAGTAAAAGAATTTGAAGAAAAATTTGGAGTATCTGCTCAGCCTGTTGCTGTTGCTGGTGCTGCTGGTGGAGCTGCTGACGCTGCTGAAGAACAAACTGAATTTGACGTAATTATCACAGCTGCAGGAGCTAAGAAAATTAACGTTATTAAAGCAGTTAGAGCATTAACTGGTTTAGGTTTAAAAGAAGCAAAATCTGCTGCTGAAGATTTACCATCAACTATTAAAGAAGGTATCTCTAAAGAAGACGCAGAAGCTGCAAAAGCTGATTTAGAAGCTGCTGGAGCAACTGTAGAAGTTAAGTAAGTTTAAACAAACTTTTTAATTTCTCAAGCGAGGCTTCGGTCTCGCTTTTTTAAGTTAGCATCTTTGAAGGCTAAGGTTAGAATTTGATCAAATTTTAACCCTATCCTTTAGGGATGCTTTTTGCGCTTATACAAAAAAGCAAAAAAAAAATATTATTTATAGGGTCCGCAATGCTAAATTCATTAAAATCTGGTAATAGACTTAGAGTTGATTTTTCTAAAAATCCACAAAAAATTGAAATTCCAAACTTACTACAATTACAACAAAATAGTTACGATAACTTCCTAATGGTTGGAAAAGAAGACAGAACACAAGCTGGTATTGAGCGTGTATTTAAGTCTGTTTTCCCAATTCATGATGCACAAAATAGAGTAACACTTGATTACATTGGTAGTGAAGTTGGTAAACCTAGATACGATGTAAGAGAATCAATGGTTCGAGGTATGACTTACTCTATTCCTCTTAAAATAAACATTCGATTAACTCTTTGGGACTTAGACGAAAAAACAGGTGAGAAAATTGGGGTAAAAGATATTAAAGAGCAATCTTTATTTATCCGAGAAATTCCTTTAATGACTGAAAAAACTTCTTTTGTTGTAAACGGAGTTGAAAGAGTTGTTGTTAACCAGTTACACAGATCTCCAGGTGTTATTTTCAAAGAAGAAGAATCAAATACTGCTGGTAATAAATTGATTTATACTGGTCAAATTATTCCAGATCGTGGTTCTTGGTTATATTTCGAGTATGATGCAAAAGATATCTTGTACGTTCGAATTAACAAAAGAAGAAAAGTTCCTGTAACAATTTTATTTAGAGCATTGGGTTACTCTAAAGAAGATATCATCAAATTATTTTACCCAGTATTAAATGTTAAAATTAAAAATAACAAATTTTTAATGGATTTTAAACCTGAAGACTTTACAGGAAGAATCGAATTTGATATTAAAGATGAAAAAGGGAACTTAGTTCTTGCTGCTGGAAAAAGACTTACAACGAGAAAAGCCAATGCATTAGCTGACGGTGGATTAAAGCTTGTTGAATATCCAACAGAATTACTAATGGACCGTCATACATCTGATACTATCTTTGATCCTGAATCTGGAGAAGTATTATTTGATGCCTTAACTCATTTAGATGAATTAAAACTAAAAAAACTTATTGATTTAGGTTTTGAAAATTTTGATATTGCAAATGATTTAGCTGATGGTGTTGATGATTCTATTATTAACGCATTTAAAGCAGATTCAGAATCTCTAAAATTGCTTAAGCAGACTGAACAAATTGATGATGAAAATGATTTATCAGCGATTAGAATTTATAAAGTTATGAGACCAGGTGAACCAGTTACTAAAGAAGCGGCAAAAGAATTTGTTAAGAAATTATTTTTCGATCCAGAAAGATATGACTTAACAAAAGTTGGTAGAATGAAAATGAACCATAAACTTGGCGTTAAAGTTCCTGAATATGTAACAGTTCTTACTTATGAAGATGTAATTAAAACTGTTCAATATCTTATTAAAGTTAAATCTGGACATGGGCATATTGATGATAGAGATCACTTAGGAAACAGAAGAATTAGAGCAATTGGTGAGTTACTATCAAATGAGCTTCATTCAGGTCTTATTAAAATGCAAAAAGCAATCAGAGATAAAATGACTACTTTATCTGGAACATTAGAAGATCTAATGCCTCATGATATGGTTAACTCTAAAATGATTACTTCAACAATTACTGAGTTTTTTACATCTGGACAATTGTCACAATTTATGGATCAAACTAACCCATTATCTGAAGTTACACATAAAAGAAGACTATCTGCACTTGGTGAAGGTGGTTTGGTTAAAGAGAGAGCTGGATTCGAAGTAAGAGATGTTCACCCAACTCACTACGGTAGAATCTGTCCAGTTGAAACTCCTGAGGGACAAAATATTGGTCTTATCAATACTTTGGCAACTTTCTCTAAAGTTAATAAATTGGGATTCATTGAAGCACCTTATAAAACAGTAACTGATGGAATTGTAACTGATGAGATTACTTACTTTACTGCTACTCAAGAAGAAGGTTTAATTATTGCTCCAGGATCAACTAAAGTTGATGACAATGGAAAAATTATTGAAGCTCTGGTTGAAGCTAGACAAGATGGTGAAATATTATTGGTTGAAAGATCTAAAGTTGTTTTAATTGATATCTCATCTCAAATGGTAATGGGAGTTGCGGCTTCACTTATTCCATTTTTAGAACATGATGATGCTAACAGAGCACTTATGGGATCAAATATGATGAGACAAGCTGTTCCATTGTTAAGACCTAATGCTCCTGTAGTTGGAACAGGTTTAGAAAAAACAGTTGCACGTGATTCTTGGGAAGCTATTAAAGCCAAGAGAACAGGTGTAATTGAAAAAGCCGATTCTAAAAATATTTACATTAGAGGTGAAGATGAAGATGGTGCATTTATTGATCATTATCATGTAAGCAAAAATGTTAGAACAAATAATAATACTTCTTTTGGTCAAAGAATTGCAACAAACGAAGGTGATATTGTTGAAGCTGGACAAGTAATTGCTGATGGTCCTTCTATGGATAATGGTGAATTAGCTGTTGGTGTTAACGCGATGGTTGCCTTTATGCCTTGGAATGGATATAACTATGAAGATGCGATTGTTCTTTCTCAAAAACTAATTAAAGAAGATTCATTTACTTCAATTCATATTTATGAAAAAGAAGTTGAATCTAGAGAACTTAAACATGGTAATGAAGAAATAACAAGAGATTTACCAGGTGTAAAAGAAGAATCAATTGGACATCTAGATACTAGTGGTATTGTTAAAATTGGAACTTATATCAGACCAGGTATGATTTTAGTTGGTAAAGTAACGCCAAAAGGTGAAATTAAACCAACTCCTGAAGAAAGACTTTTACGTGCAATCTTTGGTGAAAAAGCTGGACATGTTATTAACAAATCATTATATTGTGCTGCTTCTATGGAAGGTACAGTAGTTGATGTTAAAATCTTTACTAAAAAAGGTTATGAAAAAGACGAAAGAGCTAAAGAAGCAATTGAAGCTGAAAAATCTGAGTTAGATATTAAACATCACGATAAACTTTTAATGTTAGATAGAGAAGAGATATTAAAAATTAATAACTTATTATCTACATCTAAATTAGAAAAAGAAATTGAATTAGAAGACAAAACATTTAAAGTAGGTGATACTATTGATTTAGAAACACTTTCTCATGTAAATAGATTTGCAATGAAAAAAGTTGTTGCTTCTTTTGATGCTAGTGTTGAAAATTCATATAATTCTGTTAAAGAGCATTTTATTAAACAAAAATCAGCTCTTAGAACTGAACATGAAGAAAAATTAACTATCTTAGAACATGATGATATCTTACCAAGTGGTGTTATTAAACAAGTTAAGGTTTATATTGCAACTAAAAGAAAGATCAAAGTAGGGGATAAAATGGCAGGACGACATGGAAACAAAGGTATTGTTTCTAATATTGTTCCTGAAGTTGATATGCCTTATTTAGAAGATGGATCAACAGTTGATGTAATATTGAATCCACTTGGAGTTCCATCAAGAATGAACATTGGGCAAATTCTTGAAGTTCACTTAGGACTTATTGGTAAGAGACTTGGGGCTCAAATTCAAGATATGTTTGATGCTAAAAAAGAAGAATTTGTATCTGAATTAAGAGCAAAAATGACTGATATTGCAGTTGTTGCTAAACTTATGAATGGTAAAGAATTTTTAGATTCATTAGATGATGATGAGTTAATTAAATATGGTCGTGATTGGACTAAAGGTGTTAGATTTGCTACACCTGTATTTGATGGAGTTAGACAAGAAGAGTTTGATAAACTTTTTGAACTTGCTAAAATTGACGCCGATGGTAAAATGCCATTATATGATGGTAAAACAGGTGAAAAAATGAAGGAAAGAGTAAACGTGGGTTACATGTATATGCTTAAACTTCATCACCTTGTTGATGAAAAAGTGCATGCAAGATCAACTGGACCTTACTCACTAGTAACTCAACAGCCAGTTGGTGGAAAAGCATTATTTGGTGGTCAGCGATTTGGAGAAATGGAAGTATGGGCTCTTGAAGCATACGGTGCAACAGCTGTACTTAAAGAGATGTTAACTACTAAATCTGATGATGTAGAAGGACGAACTAGAGCTTATCGAGCCATTGCAAATGGTGAAAATGTTCCTAGATCAGGAGTTCCTGAAACATTCTTTGTATTAACAAAAGAGCTTAAAGCTCTTGGACTTGATGTTGAAATTTTTGAAGAGGCGGACGAAGATAATGAGTAATAATGAAAAAGTACTACAACCAATAGAAATTAAAGAACTAGATAGACCAACAGATTTTTCTGCCTTTCAATTAAGACTTGCAAGCCCAGAAAAAATTCTTTCTTGGTCATCTGGGGAAGTTAAAAAACCAGAAACAATTAACTACAGAACTCTAAAACCTGAACGTGATGGTCTTTTTTGTGCAAAAATATTTGGTCCAATTAAAGATTATGAGTGTCTTTGTGCTAAATACAAAAAGATGAGATATAAAGGTGTTGTCTGTGAAAAATGTGGGGTTGAAGTAACTTCTTCTAAAGTTAGACGTCATAGAATGGGACATATTGATTTAGTTGCACCCGTTGCTCATATCTGGATGGTATCATCACTACCAAGTAGAATTGGTACACTTTTAGGTGTTAAACTTAAAGATTTAGAGCGAGTATTATATTACGAAGCATACATTGTTTCAGAACCTGGTGAAGCTTTCTATGATAATGAAAGAACTAAACCTGTATTGAAATATGATATTTTAAATGAAGAACAGTATAGAGTTATTGATGAACACCATGAACATACTGGTTTTGAAGCTAATATGGGTGGTCAAATTGTTAGAGATCTACTTGAATCAATTGATTTATTTGAGTTATTAACTAAACTTAAAGAAGATATGGGTGCAACAAAATCTGAAGCAAAAAGAAAAACTCTTATTAAAAGACTTAAAGTGTGTGAAAACTTCTTAAAATCTGGTAATAGACCAGAATGGATGATGTTTACAAAACTTCCTGTTCTTCCACCAGATTTAAGACCACTTGTTGCTCTTGATGGTGGTAAGTTTGCAGTTTCTGATGTAAATGACTTATATAGAAGAGTTATCAACAGAAATAATAGACTTAAAAGATTAACTGAACTTGATGCTCCTGAAATCATTATCAGAAATGAAAAAAGAATGCTTCAAGAAGCTGTAGATGCATTATTTGATAATGGTAAAACTGCAAATGCAGTTAAAGGTGCTAATAAAAGACCTCTTAAATCTTTATCTGAAATCATTAAAGGTAAACAAGGACGATTTAGACAAAACTTACTTGGGAAAAGAGTTGACTTCTCTGGACGTTCTGTAATTGTTGTTGGTCCTTCTTTAAAAATGGATCAATGTGGATTACCTAAAAAAATGGCTCTTGAGTTATTTAAACCACATTTAATGGCTAAACTTGAAGAAAAAGGTTATGCTACAACACTAAAATCTGCTAAAAGATTGGTTGAAGCTGAAACTAATGAGGTATGGGAATGTTTAGCTGAAATTGTTGATAACTATCCAATTTTATTGAATAGAGCACCAACATTACATAAACTTTCTATTCAAGCGTTTCACCCAACACTTATTGATGGTAAAGCTATTCAGTTACACCCTTTAGTGTGTGCTGCATTTAATGCCGATTTTGATGGGGATCAAATGGCAGTTCATATTCCATTATCACAAGAGGCAATTGCTGAAGCGAAAGTTCTTATGATGAGTTCTATGAATATTCTTTTACCTGCTTCAGGACGAGCTATTGCTGTACCTTCACAAGATATGGTACTTGGTGTTTATTATCTATCACTTGAAAAAGATGGTGGAAAAGGTGAACATAAATTAGTTACAGATGTAAATGAAGCTATTGTTGCTTTAGAAGTGAATGAAGTTAGTTTACATACTAAAATCAGAACTGCAATTGATGGTAGAATCCTTCATACAACTGTTGGACGATTAATTATTCATAATATTTTGCCTGATTTTGTTCCTGTAGAATACTGGAATAAAATTTTAAAGAAAAAAGATATTGGAAACTTGGTTGATTATATTTATAAACATGGTGGTTATGAAGTAACTCCTAAGTTTTTAGATGATCTTAAAGACCTTGGATTTAAATATGCAACTGAAGCTGGTATTTCTGTATCTATTGATGATATTAGAGTTCCACCAAGTAAACCAGGACATATTGCTAAATCAAAAAAAGATGTAATTGAAGTACAAAAACAATTTGGTCAAGGTTTATTAACTGAACAAGAAAGATACAATAAGATTATTGATATTTGGACTGAAGTTAACAACAAACTTGGATCTGAGATGATGAATCTTGTTGAAGAAGATAAAGGTGGGTTTAACTCAATTTATATGATGGCAGATTCTGGGGCTAGAGGTAGTGCGGCTCAAATTAGACAACTTGCTGGTATGAGGGGTCTTATGGCTAAACCAGATGGTTCTATTATTGAAACACCAATTATTTCAAACTTTAGAGAAGGATTAAATGTACTTGAGTACTTTATTTCTACTCACGGTGCTAGAAAAGGTCTTGCGGATACAGCTCTTAAAACGGCAAATGCAGGGTACTTAACAAGAAAACTAATTGATGTATCTCAAAACGTTAGAATCACAATTGAAGATTGTGGAACTCATGAAGGTATTGAAATTACTGATATCTCTTCTGGTAATGAATTAACTGAGAGTTTAGAAGAAAGAATCACAGGTAGAGTAATTGCTGAAGATATCATTGATCCAATATCTAATGAGATATTATTTACTGAAGGTACTTTAATCACTGAAGAAGATGCAAAAGTTGTTGCAGACGCTGAAGTAAAATCAGTTGTTATTAGAACACCACTTACTTGTAAAGTTCAACATGGTTTATGTTCTAAATGTTATGGACTAAACCTTGGTGAGCAAAGAAAAGCTAATCCAGGTGAAGCTGTTGGAGTTCTAGCAGCTCAATCAATTGGTGAGCCAGGAACACAGTTGACACTTAGAACATTCCACGTTGGTGGAACTGCAAGTGCTACTCAAACTGAGAGAGAATTAAGAGCTGATAAAGAAGGGTTCATTAGATATTACAACATTAAAACTCATGTTAATAAAGAGGGTAAAAATGTTGTTGCAAACAGAAGAAATGCTGGTATCTTATTGGTTGAACCAAAAGTAGTTACTCCTTTCTCTGGAACTCTAACAGTTGAAACTATTCATGAAGAAATTGTTTTAACAGTTAAAGGTGAAAAAGAAGAGAAAAAATTCTATCTTCGAAAAAATGATGTTGCAAAAGCAAACGAACTTGCGGGTGTTGCTGGTAAAATAGAAGGTAAATTATACTTACCTTATACTACAGGTGATAACGTTGAAGCAAATGAATCAATTGTTGAAATGATTAAAGATGGTTGGAATGTTCCAAACAGAATTCCTTTTGCTTCTGAATTAAAAGTTGCTGATGGAGATCCTATTACTACTGTTGTAACAAGTGGTGCTAAGGGAACAGTTAAATATTATAAATTAACTGGTGATTATTTAGAAAGACGTGATGATATCAAAGCTGGTCAAAAAGTTGTTGATAAAGGTTTATTCTCTGTTATTGTTGATACTGAAGAAAGAGAAGCTTTAAGACATTATATCTCTAGAAATTCAATTGTTGAAGTTTCTGATAATGAAAATGTTGAAAAAGATACAGTACTTGCAACACCTGAAGCATCAGAGCAAGTTGTTATTGCAGAATGGGACCCATATGCAAACCCAACAATTGCAGAAGTTTCTGGTACAGTGACATTTGAAGATATACTTCCTGGTGTTACAGTGTCTGAGCAATATGACGAATTAACTGGAACTTCTAAATTGGTTGTAAATGAATACATCCCTGCAGGTTACAAACCAGCAGTTGTAATTGCAACTGAAGGTTCTGATCTTGTAAGATATTCTCTTGACCCTAAAACAGCTTTATCTGTTGCTGAAGGTCAAAAGGTTGAGATTGCTGATATTATTGGTAAAACACCAAAAGCAACTCAAAAATCAAAAGATATTACTGGTGGTCTTCCACGAGTATCTGAATTATTTGAAGCTAGACGACCAAAAGTTATTGCAGTTCTTGCAACTTTTGATGGTATTGTTAGTTTCGGTAAATCACTTAGAAATAAAACAAGAGTTGTTGTTACTGATGAACATGGTAAAAAAGCAGACTTCTTAGTTGAAAAATCTAAGAATATCTTAGTACATGAAGGTGAGTTTGTTCATGCTGGTGAAGCATTAACAGATGGTCAAAAAGCATCTCATGATATCTTGAAGATTCTTGGTGAAAAAGCGTTACACTTCTATATTGTATCTGAAGTACAACAAGTATACAGATCTCAAGGGGTAAGTATTGCGGATAAACATATTGAGGTTATTTTATCTCAAATGTTAAGACAAGTTACTATCTTAGATGGTGGAGATACTAAATTCATTGTTGGTGACATGATTTCTAAGAAAAGATTTAGAGCTGAAAATGAAAAGATTGTTAAACTTGGTGGTGAGCCAGCAATTGCTGATCCATTATTACTTGGAATTACAAGAGCCGCTGTTACATCTGATTCAATCATTTCAGCTGCATCATTCCAAGAAACAACAAAAGTTTTAACAGAAGCTGCAATCAGTGCTAAAATGGATATGTTAGAAGATCTTAAAGAAAATGTTGTAATTGGTAGAACTATTCCTGTAGGAACTGGTTTATATAAAGACCAAAAAATCAAATTTGCAGACATTGAATCTGAATAATAAATAACGAAGCCTAGCTTCGTTATTGGTAAGTTATGACAAATATATATTTAATTATATCGGTTTTAATTTTCTTGGAGTTTTTTGAATCTACTTGGCAAAAAGCTCCAAATTTATATGGCATGATGAATAACAATTATGCTATTTTCCAAAAAAATATTTTCACTTATTTTTTACTCAACCCCACTTTTATTTATTCTATTTTTTTATCTTTTTATTTAAACTTGTTTAACATGTGGATGTATTCCATTATTCTTATTAAATTTATCGATATTTCTTTTCGTTTACATATTATTACTAAAATGAGTAAAGGTATGCAATTAGAGGAGCTTTTACCTCTTGATATTCAAATGAATAATTATTTCAGGTATTTAAATGTTCTTATTTATCCCTTGTCACTTATTTTCGCACTGATTTAAACAATTACAATAATTGTTATCAATATCATTTGATATTAAGTTAATTTTTGATACTCTGTTGCTATGAAAAATATAGAGAATTTAAAAGCATTAATATGTACTGCAAAATACCTTACAAAATACGAACCAATTTTAAATACAAATAATCTTGATATCTATGCTTATGAAGCACTTTCAAAATTTGAGTTAAGTAGAAGTTCTCTTTCTACTGAAGATATTTTTAGAGAATTACACAAAAACAATCAACTTTTTTATTATTTAGAAAAAAGAAATAAGAGATTACAAGTAGATAATTTTGCAGAAAATAAAACACTATTTTTAAACTTTGATGCAGATATATTTGTAAGCGATGAACAAAAAGAATATTGGAAGAATTTTTTAAAACCAATAAAAAACAAAGTTGTTGTTGAAATTACAGAAAATGGAAGTGACGATGAAACAAGTGCTCAAACCATTCATGAGTTCTCTCAATGGCTAAATTACAACTCTATTAATACTGCACTTGATGATTATGCCCAAGATGGTACTATGTTCTCTTTTAAACTTATGAATGAGTCTAAATATGTTAAAATCGACAAATCATTTTTACGAGAAATTAAAAAAAATAAAAATTTCTTTTACTATTTGGAAGGTTTTGTTAAAACAATGAGATTAAATGGTAAAAAGACGATTATTGAGGGAGTAGAGACACTTGCTGACTTGCAAATTGCTAAAGATGTAAATTCTGATTATGTTCAAGGATATTTATTTAAAGAACTAATAATAGAAAAATAAGCTGTAAAATCTCAATTCCTTAAAATATTAATGTAAAAGAAATATTAAATAGTACAAATGATTTTTTAGTGATATAATCATTTTATATTATATCAAATAACAAGAAATTAATTTATTGTTTGATTTGATATTTGTTATCAGTTTTATTAAGTGAGTCACTTTATAAAGGGGATAGTATGCATAAAGTTATTATTTTAGGTTGTGGAAATATCGGATTTACAGCTGCAATATTACTTCAAAACTCAAAAAAATATGATGTAACTATTGTTGCCCGAACTAAAAAAAGTCTTCTTTTTATCAAAAAAGTTGCTCATGTAAAAACCATACAAATTGACCTATCAAAAAAAGAATCCTATAAAGATATATTAAAAGGTTTTGACAGTGTAATTTCTGCGCTTCCTTTTTATCTTAATGTTTTGGTTGCCAAAAAAGCTTTAAAGTTTGGACTTAATTATTTTGATTTTACCGAAGATGTTAAAACAACCAATGCCATAAAAAAAATTGCCCTTAATGCTTCAAAAAACCAAGTGTTTATCCCTCAATGTGGATTGGCTCCTGGATTTATATCTATATTGGCTTACTCTTTATATAAGCAATTTGATGAAGTATATAGCATTAAAATGCGTGTGGGAGCACTTCCAAAAAACCCTAGCAATAAAATCTTATATAATTTAACTTGGTCAACAGATGGTTTGATTAATGAATATAGCAATGAGTGTTTTGCTATAAAGGATTCAAAACTTGTCACTATACAACCCCTAGAAGGTTTAGAAGAATTCTCCCTTGATGGTTTAGAGTATGAAGCTTTTAATACCTCAGGAGGTCTTGGAACTTTGTGTGAAACGCTAAAAAATAAAACCAAAGAATTAAATTATAAAACTATTAGATATAAAGGGCATAGACATCTTATGGATTTTTTAATCAATGATTTACTTCTAGGTAAAAAGAAAAGAAGAGGTATTTTAAAAGAAATTTTAGAATATGCAATTCCCACGACCAAACAAGATGTGGTTTTGATTTTTTGCTCGGTTAGTGGTATGAAAAATGGTAAATTAAAACAAATAACAGACGTACGAAAAATTTATAATAAAACAATTAATGAGCAAAATTTAAGCTCAATTCAAATTACAACAGCCAGTGGATTATGTGCAGTACTTGATCTTTTTGTAAGAGGGAATCTTAAAATGAATGGTTTTGTCAAACAAGAAGATATTAATATTGATGATTTTCTTAACAATAGTTTTGGTAAGGAATATGAAGTATAAGGAGCCAATATGACTCAAAATATATTTAAAGTCTTGGGTTTAAATTTACTTGAAAAAGATGGTGTTTATCCCAGTTTATTTATGGGAGATGAAAAAAGCCTTGGAGAGGGTAGAAAGCTAACGGCTCATTCTCCCATAGACATGAAAAAAAGCTCAGTCTTTAGAGAAGTGAGTACAATTCAAGTGAATGATGTCTTAAAAAAACTTAATATTGCCAATGAAAAATGGAGAATGATACCCGCACCTAAAAGAGGTGAACTTATACGAGTTGTTTCAAATTTAGCAAGAGAGCATAAAAATGAATTGGCCCATATTATTACTTTGGAATCGGGCAAAATTTTTGAAGAAGCCAAAGGTGAAGTACAAGAGTTTATAGATGTATGTGATTTCGCTGTTGGACTTTCTCGTCAATTGTATGGTTTAACCATTGCCAGTGAAAGATACAAACATAAAATGCTTGAACAATGGCATCCTTTAGGCACTATTGGTATTATATCTGCTTTTAATTTTCCTATGGCAGTATGGGCATGGAATGCAATGATTGCTTTAGTCTGTGGAAATACCATTGTATGGAAACCCTCTATTCAAACTCCACTTTGTGCAGTTGCTTGTCATTTATTGTTACAAAAAGCCTTAGAGCAGTTTAAAGATTTTCCAAAAAATATTTCTTCTGTGATTGTGGGCTCTCGTGCAATTGGGGAAGTGATTGTCAAAAGTAAACGTACTCAACTAATTAGCGCAACGGGATCTGTTACTATGGGTAGAAAAATAGCTGCAATAGTAAGTGCTAGATTGGGTAAATTATTACTTGAATTGGGTGGGAATAATGCGATGATTGTAACTCCAAGTGCCAATCTTGATTTAAGCCTTCGAGCTATATTATTTTCAGCCGTTGGAACTGCAGGTCAGAGATGTACCAGTTTGAGAAGATTGTTTGTACATAAAGACGTTAAAGACAAAGTAATAAATTCTTTAGTTAAAGCATATAAAAGTGTTAGAATTGGTGATCCTTTTGAAAAAGATATTTTAATGGGACCAATTATTAGTGAAGATTCCCATAAAAAAATGCTTATTGCTTTGAAACAAATTACCAAACAAGGTGGAAAAATTATATATGGTGGTGAGCGAGTTGTAAAAAATGTACCTGAGGGTGGTTTTTATGTTGAACCAACTCTTGTCACTATTAAACATGGTGCTCTAATACTACAACATGAAACTTTTGCCCCTATATTATATATAATTGAATATGAAAACTTAGAAGATGCTATTTCTATGAATAACAGTGTTCCTCAAGGGTTATCTTCAGCTATATTCACTCAAGATGTCAATGAAGCAGAACTTTTCACCAGTGCTGTTGGTTCTGATTGTGGAATTGTAAATGTGAATATTGGTACCAGTGGTGCTGAAATAGGTGGTGCTTTTGGTGGTGAAAAAGATACTGGTGGAGGACGTGAAAGTGGAAGTGATTCATGGAAAAGTTATATGAGAAGAGCTACAAATACAATCAACTTTTCTGGAGAAATTCCCTTATCTCAAGGAATAGAATTTGAAATTAAATAAAGGTATGTAAATGTTTAAGATTAAGAGATTAGATCATTTGGTGATTAAAACTATCAATATCAAAGAAATGACGTCCTTTTATTGTTTTATACTGGGATATAAAATACAACGAGATTCATTAAAAGAAACAGGACTACTTGAATTAAGTGCAGGAGAATCTATGATTGATTTGTTTGATTCTAGGCATGAAAGTAATTTAAATACATTCTCTAGTGAATCTAAAAACAATACTATTGATCATTTTTGTATTTTGTTAGATAACTTTGATGAAACTGATATAAAAGTACATTTAAAAAGCTTTGGAGTTGAATGTAGTGAAATAGAGATGAATTATGGTTCTAGTGGTTATGGACCTTCTATATATATACATGACCCTGATGGTAATAAAGTGGAACTTAAAGGTGTTGTTAATAGTAGTTAATTTTGAATATAAACAAATTCTCAAAATATTCCGAAAGAACTTAAATTGAGTCTAGTTATTCTAATCAGGCTTGATTTGAGTTTTTTTATTTTTTACTCATATAAATTAATTAATTCATGCTATAATTCTCAAAACAATTTAGGAGAATTAATGCAATATTTAATAATAGCTTATGATTACGAAGATGCACTTGAAAAAAGAATGGAATGTAGATCTGCTCACTTAGAAGGTGCAAAAAAGCTTATGAGTAGTGGAAATATCATTAATGCAGGTGCATTAATTGAAGAAGATAAAATGATTGGCTCAACTTTATATGTTGATTTTGAATCTGATGACGCTTTAGACCAATGGTTAGAAAATGAACCATATGTAACTGGAAAAGTTTGGGATCTTGAAAAAATTCAAATCGTTCCAATTAAACTCCTTCCAAAAGATTAAAACTTAAAATATAAGAAGAGTTTCTTCTTATGTTTTTTCTCATTAAATACTTCAAATATAATTTTTTTCACTAAAAATAGATATAATATTTTCTTATTTTACTGTAAAAGGATTCTAATGTTTGGAATCACAGATCTTTCTTTATTTATTATTACGGGTTTACTTCTTAATATAACCCCTGGTGCAGATATGCTTTATATCTTAAGTAATACTTTTCAAAAAGGCTTTAAAACGGGATTTGCTGCTACTCTTGGAATTAGTACTGGGTGTTTATTTCATGTGTTTTTAGCTGTTGTTGGATTGAGTGCACTGTTGCAAACTTCAATTTTAGCATTTACAATTGTCAAATACGTAGGTGTTGTTTATTTGGTTTATTTAGGTATCACGATGTTTTTAAAAACCAAAACTGTAAAAGAAGATACAACTCTACTCACAAATGAGAGTTTAAAAAAAGTATTTTTAAACGGAGTATTGATTAATATATTGAACCCCAAAATAGCCTTGTTTTTTATAACTTTTTTACCTCAATTTATTGATGTGAATTCACAAAACCAAAGCATAGGATTATTGGTACTTGGATTGGTTTTTATCTTTTTTGGAACCCTTTCAAATATTGTTATTGCATACTTGTCTTTAAAAATTTCGGATAGATTTTCTTATACGGGTTTATTTACTTCAATTTTGAAAAAAATTGTAGGTACTATGTTTATTACTTTTGGTATTAAACTTGCTCTTGAACCCTAATATAATAGCACGATTGAATAAAGATATTCCTTTTTTTTCGCTAGTCTTGAGTATCTTAATTGACTATAATAATATAAATAAAATATGAATGGATTATAATGAAAAAAATTGGAATGTTAGGTGGTATGTCATGGGAGTCAACTCATACGTACTACAAACTCATAAATGAAGAAGTAAAATCAAAATTGGGTGGTCTGCATAGTGCTAAGATTATTCTTTCAAGTGTTGATTTTGATGAAATAGAAAAACTTCAGCATCTAGGAGACTGGGATAAGTTGGCTCAAATATTGGCAGAAGAGGCAAAATCAATTGAAGCTGCACAAGCAGATTTTTTAATCATATGTACCAATACCATGCATAAAGTTGCACCTATAATTGAAAAAAATATCAATATCCCTATTTTACATATAGCAGATGCTACAGCCTATCAACTTCAAGATGATGGCATCAAAAAAGTGGCACTTCTTGGAACTCGGTTTACTATGAATCAGGACTTTTATAAACAAAGAGTGATTGATAATTTTGGAATTGATGTTGTTGTTCCCAATGATGAGGAACAAACACTTATCCATGACATTATTTATCAAGAGTTATGTTTGGGAAAAGTTGAAGATAATTCAAGAGAAGTATATAAAAAAATCATCAAACGTTTGGAAGTTGAAGAGGGTGTTGAAGCTGTTATTTTAGGGTGTACTGAGATTGCCATGTTAATTGAAAAAAGTGACGTGGATATTTCGATTTATGATACCACTCAACTTCATGCATCTGCAGCTGTTAAAAAAGCACTCTTAGCATAAGCATAAAAAGAGTACTAAAGGCTTGGAGTTTTTAAAATCCAAGCTGGGTATTATTTTTGTAGAATATCTACTCTAAAAGGCTTTAAGAAATAGGCACTTTCATCTTTGTTAGAAAAACTAAGGTATTTTTCTTTAATTTCTCCTTCTAGAGTTTTGGAAATATTATCATCATTGTAACTTAGGTTCATGTGTTTATTTTTAAAATCTGCGAAGTTTTTGTAAGATGATTCTTGATAAAAAAACATTTCTTTAAACAATTTTATTTTATCTTGTTCTACAAAGTCTTTTATGGCTTCAAAGGCATCAATTCTAACTTGTTCTTCATCATGAAACATGGCAATTAGCTCATTTTGTTGTCCTTGAAATAAAGGTTCACTGATATATGCTAAACCTCCTGGTTTAAGTACTCTGTTTACCTCTTCTAAGGCTGTAGTCATAAGTTCTTTAGGAATATGATGAAATGACTTAAACATAAAAATTGCATCTACACTGGCGTCCTCAAGTTGAATATCTTGTGCTCCACACAAAACAAACTCCACATTATCAAGTTTTAACTTTATATTTTTTTCATGTTGAATGGAATCAACTTCATATGCAATTACTTTTCTATCAAATCCCGTACTTGCTATTTTCTGCGTCATGGATGCAGCTCCACAACCTAGCTCCAAAATCACTTTATTATTTAGATTAAATGTTTCAACAATATAGTGTTCGTTAAAGGTTTGTGATATGTCTTGTTCTAGTAGTTTCATGGGACTCACTTTATTTTATTTGTATAACTATTGTATGAAATTATGCTGTTTTAGTTCTTAAAAACCCAATATTTTATAAATAGTATTGAAATACTGTTACTAAATATGAAAAAGCATCACATCATTTTCACATATATATTGTTTACAATTTAAAAAACAAAAGGAATATTATGGAAAAAACATTAATGACTCTTATTTTTGCAGCTTTGGTTGCTTCAATATTTTCTGCTTGTACAACTAAACGATATGGCAGACTTCAAAGTATCACTGAAAAAGAAGCTACTTATTTATCCTGTGATGCAGTGAAAGTAGAAATTGATAAAGCGGAGCATTTTGTGAATAATGTTTCATTAAAAGACAGTGAGTTTACAAAGGAAGATGTGCTTGGTTTTTTAGGTGATTTGGGTATTGGAAATAAACTAGAATACAACGAAGCTATAGAATCTGCGAACCTAAGATTAGAGGAGTTAAATACCATTCATACAAATAAAAAGTGTTCTTAAAAAACTATTATCTTTTCTTACAAAAATCATTAAAATTTTGGCTATAATTCCAAATATAAAAAACAATCGGAGTACTATGAATTTTAATGATTTATCAAATGAAGAAAAACAACAACTTCATGTTGAATTGACAAACAATGCAAACAGTGTTGGTGGGACAAACTTTTTTCTTCAAATGATTGAAGACATACGAGAAGAAAAACCTAAAGCCTTATTGAACAAAACAGCTACTTTTCACTATAAAAAGGGAAAAATAGAGTGGCAAAAATCAATTTTTAAAGACACACTAACTTGTCTTTATGATGGAATGAGACGAGAAGAAAAAACAGGTGATATGCTAAATGGTATTAACCCAAAAGAATATAAAGCTGCTATGAATATGATGAGAGCCCTTAAACCTGTTAACTTGGTTGTTACACCTAAAGATGGCGAATACGAAGGTTTCAATATGGAAATATTAGATGCTTCAGAAGAGAAAAAAACAAAAATTTCACTTATGTTTAAAATTGTATTTTTCTACAATGTTACTTTTGCAAAAGAAGTATTAAACTATAAAGCAGAAGAAGCTTAGCATGGACGGAAAGAAACGATTCGATATCAAACAAGGCTTAAAAGTTAATATCGTTTTAAAACAAGACCAGCGTAGTGGTAAACTTACCTCTGGTATTGTAAAAGATATTTTAACCAATTCAGCTTCTCACCCACATGGTATAAAAGTACGACTTACTTCTGGTGATGTTGGACGAGTTCAAGAAATACTGTAAAGGATAAGTTATAATTTTAAATAAGCTATCACTGACTGAGCAATTCAGTCAATTTTGTAAAAAAAATAATCCAAAAGACATGGAAGAAGCCATAAAATTCTTTAGTGTATTTGGTGGACTTGATATTCCTGTAAATACTTCAATTCCTCTCATTGAATTCATTGAGAAGCGAATTTTAGATGATTTTAGATATTTCAGAAATATGGTAACTGAGCTTACTCAGGGAGATGTCTCTTATCATACCATTTTAACAGGTGCCGCACTAGGTGACCGAAGAACCAGTACTGCTTTTAGACGTGCAAAAGTATCAAAAGTACATGGTCTTAAATGTGTAGATGAACTTTACGATATGCGTATTATTGATTGTGAATCAACTATGCAACATTTATGTGCAGATTTTGAACAACTTGAAATATCTGAAAAAATCATCTTTGAAGCACCCTTTTTAAGATTTTGGTTTGCATTTATCTCTCCTATTTTTAAAGGTATCAGAGATGGAAAGTATGATGAGTTTAAAAAAGAATTTTTAAACAGACAAGAAGAGTTTACAAATCAAGTTTTTGAACAACTTTCCCATGAATTTTTAATGAAAACTTTTGAAGATGATAAAATTGACCAAATTGGAAGATATTGGGATGATGAACTTGAAGTTGATTTAGTTGCTAAAACACACAATGGAAAAATCATTGTAGGTTCTTGTAAATATAGCAACAACAAAGTTAAAAAAAGTGAATTAACACTTCTTAAAGAAACTTGTAAACGACTCAGTATTCAAGCAGATACTTATGTTCTATTTTCTAAAAAAGGTTTTACCACTGAGTTAAAATCACTAAAAAGTGAAAATGTTAAACTCTTTACTGCTCGAAATTTTAAAATACTTATTGATTAAGAAAAGTAAAACTGTTGAAAAACCTAGTAGAACTTGATTATGAAAATATTAAAGATAAAGAGTTAACTCAACTCTTTATCTCTTCCTCAACGCAAGAACCTAAAATCAAGAAATATATCTTAGGCATCAACAAACTCACTCGCTCAGTCTTAAAACATATTGATGTTGATGGGATTATTGATGATTTTACGAGAGTACATAGTTCACGCAAAAAATCTGTACTCAAAATAGATGAGGTAGATAAAAATTCAATTATATTATGTACAGTAACGGGAAGTCCTCTTGAAGTGCAACATAGGTTGGATGAAATGGGCTTCACTCATTTTAATTACCTTTCTTTTTATAAATACTCAGGTTTATCATTGGCTCCACCTCCATTTATACTAGATTTTAAAGAAGACTTTGAAAATAATTATGAGCAGTATTCTTCCACATATGCCTTGTTAAGTGATGATAAATCAAAAGAAGTTTTTGAAAAAGTGATAAATTTTAAAATTAGTTTTGATTTTATTTTTATGAAGAATTTTACCAATAATTTTGATGAACAATATTTTGATAAAGAAATACTTCCATCACTAGAAAATGTACATTTTGTTGATGGAGGTGCATATATTGGAGATACATTGCCTCAGATTATACAAAACTATCCGGATTTCAAAAAAATATATTGTATTGAACCTAATGCTTTACATATAAATATTGCAAAAAAGAAATTTTCCCAAGTTGAGAATATTGAGTTTATTAATTGTGGTCTTGGAAATAAGAAAATATCAAATTCTCAAGATGTCCATATAGAGCAAACTAACTGTGAACATGACTACCAAGCTAACAATATCAATACCATTGATAATTTAATTGAAAATAGAGTTGATTTTATTAAGTTGGATATAGAAGGTGCTGAGCAAGATGCTATTGAGGGTGCTTCAATGACCATCAAAAAGTATAATCCCGTTTTGGCTATTTGTATATATCACAAAGCAGAAGATTGGTATAAGGTGCCTCAAAAGGTGTTGAGTATAAATCCAGATTATAAAATCTATCTAAGGCATTATATGGAGGGGATATTTGAGACCGTAATGTACTTCATCCCCAACGAAAAGACATCTGTTAGCAAATCTCTGCGTTGAATCTTATAATTATTTACGCGTGAAGTTTTCCTTGTGACTTTTGTCACAAGTTTGCCTCCCCTTACATACTGAAGTATGCTCAATCAAAAATTATAAGTTTCGCCTTGACCTTTACAACATATGCCTTTTCCATAGTTTTGATAAATCAAAGTTTTTCAGTGTGAATCAATACTTTGTTTGAATACTTTATTTTCAAACTTATATATTATTGGCTAATCCAGAGTTCTTTTTCATCTATGGGTGTTTTTTTTGATAATTGAGGATTAGTTAATCTAAAAACTTTTCTATTTTTAATGTTTCCATTATCTATAAAATCACGATAATATTCATAAAACAACTTATCAAATAATCCATTTTTAATAATTTTTTTAAAACCATTTTCTAAGGCAAGTGCTAGTTTTTCATTCTCTTTATGAACAAAAAAATATGAAGCTGTTTTGTATTGAATTAGAATGGATGGTTCAATGATAATATCGCTATTTTTATGTATTTCATACTCTTCCCATATTTCAAGAATAGAGCGTGGA
>MAAG01000128.1 GCA_002163065.1 Arcobacter sp. 31_11_sub10_T18 | reverse complement strand
AAACAGTAGAAACAAAACCAGTAGAAACAATTCTTTCAAAAGAAGTACAAAAAAGTGAACCTAACGAACATAGAATAATAGTGAAGTTACTCAACTTAAAATGGAATCTACTGTAGTAAAAGAAAACACTGAAGTTATTAGTAATGAACTTAAAACCGTAAAACCAGAAAAATCACTGATGGATCAATTACTCGAAGAAAGTAAAACCTCAATTAAAAATAATAATGATAAAGTTGTAGAGGCTAAAATAAGTACTGAAAAGAATATCGATACTAAAGGTATGATCAAAGATACAGTCTCAAGTGAAACAAAAGTATCAGAGCCAACGATAGTTAAAAATGAAAAAGTTGCAAGTGAATTGGCAAAAATCCAAAGCTCTCAAGTTGAAAGCAATGTTAATATTTCCAAGGACGATATTAAAAAGCTTGATGAGGCAAATAAACCTGAAAAAACTGAAGTACCAAAGGCTGAAAAACCTGAGAGATCTCTGCTTGACAAGTTAGTTGAAGAGAGTAAAGATTTATTAAAAAATAAAACGCAAGAAACAAAAGTTGAAGTTGGTAAAGCTAGTGAGACTAATATAAAACAACAGTCTGAAAAAAACATTAATCCCCTAATGACAAATATATATTTGAGTTCCCAAAAAAGTACATTAAATGAGGCTGCTATTGTCAAAGTTTCAACGGGGAAAAATATGGCTGCTCAAGCTACTAATGTTAAAGATGTTGAAAAAAGTGCCAATTTTTTAAATTTAGGTTTACAGGATTCAGAAGTTACTGTTAAAGTCCAAGAATTTGAGAAACATAGTAAATTAAATATTTTGGATAAGTTGGCTTTTGCAAAATCTGTTATCAATCAAGATTTAACAAAAAATAGCAGCGATATTATTTCCAAACAAACGGTATCAGTTAGTAATAATGCTGCAGTTACAAGCTCCAGTACCAATGAGATTGAAACAACAGTTCAGTTAAATGTATCTGCACAAGCAGCTACCACTATTGAGAGTAAAATTATAGGTGCTAGACAGCAAATGGGAACAATGATGTCAGATGTTGCTCGAAGTATGTATCTAAACTATAAGCCTCCTGTAACTGCATTTAAAATCAACTTAATGCCTGGGACCTTAGGTTCAATTGCAATAATTATGAAAAGTGATAAAGATAGTGGTTTAAGTATTAGTCTCAATATGTCTAACGCTTCAACTCTTGACTCTATGGTTGATAACCAGGGTGCACTGCGAGCTGCCTTGGCCAAAAATTTTAGCACTGAAAATAGTTTTTCTCTTGATTTTAACATGCAAAACCAAAATAATGATGGAGGAAATTCCAATAATAAAAATAGGAATTCCAACCATCAATCTGGTTCTAATGGAGATGGCTCTACTTTAACTAATAATGAACAAGGAACCAGTCAAGAAAATGTTAACTCAAATTACATGTAAAGAACTTAATTAGTTATGCAAGCACTTATTTCCTTACTTAATGCTGATGTTGTATTTCCTTTTTTATTACTACTTGCAAGAATCATATCTTTTGTTGCCTTTATGCCTGTTTTCTCCCATAAGGCAGTTCCTGCAAAAATACGAATTGCTTTTGCCTTTTTTTTAACAGTTTTTTTATTTCCATTGATAGATGTTCAAAATACTATTACTCAAGATATGTTTGTAGAAGGACTTATTCGAGAAATAACTCTTGGTTTAGTTGCTTCGTTCTTTGTATCAATTGTATTCTCAGCAGTTACAATTATTGGAGATTTGGTTGGATATTCAACGGCTTTGTCCATGGCAAGTCAATTTGACCCTGCCTCTGGAACTCAACAAGGGGTTATTGGAAGATTGTTATATATGATTGTACTGGTGCTTTTTTTTCAAACGGGCATGTATGAAGTCACCTTAGTTATCCTGGCTCAAAGTTTTGATTTAATTCATTTGGGACAATTTGATATATTTTCTTATGATGGAATTAGTATTGCAATTATTGAAGTAAAAAGAATGTTTGCCTTTGCTTTTTCTTTTGCTTTCCCACTCTTTTTTATTGGATTTTTAATTGATATTTATTTTGGATATGGTACTAAATCTATGCCTGCATTTTCTCCATTTGTTGTCACCTTTCAATTGAAATTTGCGTTAGTCTTTTTATTTATGATGTTTGGGATGCAAATATTTGCAGAAAATTTTAAAGAATATTTTTTAAGTAAGTTTAGCTAATGGCTGATGACGAAGAAAAAACCGAAGAACCCACCGACAAAAAAATAGAAGATGCAAAAAACGAAGGTAATGTGCCCAAATCTATGGAGGTTATAGGTGCAGCAACTTTATCTTTTGGCTCCATATATTTGGTTTTTTTCTCCTCATATTTGTTTAATAACATAGAAAAAATGATGAGATTTACTTATGGTTTTATTGGACAGGATATTGATGGAGCTATTCTGTATAGTATCACTTTTACAATTGTTTCAACTATTATGTATGCTTTAATGCCTATATTTGCTTTGGTAGTGGTTCTGACTTTTGCATTAAGTTGGGCACAGTTTGGATTGGTTGTAACCCCTCTAAAATTTGATCTTCAAAAACTTGACCCCATAAAGGGACTTAAAAATATATTTGGAATGAAAAAGGTTGTTGAAGGCTTCAAGTTATTTGGAAAGCTGATAGTTATTTTTGTGGTTATGGTTGTATTAATGATAATGACCGGAGAAGCCTTTTTAGCAATGATGGATAAAACTCTTGATTCTTCTTTAAATGCAATGATAGAATTAATAATTTATTATCTGGCAACCATATTATTTATTATAATTGTTTTTGCTATAATAGATTTGGTTGTAACACGACATTTTTACTTTGAATCGTTGAAAATGGGTAAACAAGAAATAAAAGATGAATTTAAAAATATGGATGGAGACCCTCAAGTAAAAGGAAGAATTCGAAGAATTCAGATGGAAATGTCACAAAAAAGGATGATGGCTAATGTTCCTGATGCGGATGTAATTATTACCAATCCTACCCACTATGCAATTGCAATGAAGTATGATAAGAGTGTAGATAGTGCGCCTAAAATTGTTGCTAAAGGAATTGATTTTATTGCCATAAAAATTAAAGATATTGCCCATGAAAATAAAATACCAATTATAGAAAATCCAGCATTGGCACGAGCTTTATATGATCAAATAGAAATTGATCAACAAATACCAAATGAGTTCTATAAAGCCATTGCAGAAATTTTTTCTTATATTTATGAATTGAAAAATGGACCAAACTAAAGGACAGACTTGAAATTATTTATCTCATTTATTTTATTATTTACTTTGTCTTATGCCAAAAAAGATTTTTTCTATGGTTTTATTGATTCCAATGGAAATCAAATTACTCATAGACTTAAAGAAGACATTATTGATGGTTATGTGGTTATAGAAAATGTTAGGGAACTTATTAAAGATGGCAAGATTAACTCTGCATATTCATTAATAAAAGGTTTTAAAGAAAAGAATAAACTCAAAGTTTTAGAATCCGAAATAATACTTTTATATAGCGAATTACTATTAAAAAAAAGATCAAAAAGATTTATACTTGAAGCATCAAAATTATTAGAGGATTCCATTAATAGTTCACTTATTCATGAAGAAGATTTACCAAAAGCATATATGTTATTGGTAGATTTAAATTTAGAAACTAATAAAGTGACTGATGCAAGATTTTTTGCTGAAAATATTGTTAATAACTTCAATGATCCTATTACCAAAGCATATGGGAAAATTTATTTAGCTAAGACTTATTCTCGTACTAGAAGTTATAGTAAAGCCATAAGTATTTTATACGAAATCTTGGCTAAAACCAATGATATCTTAATTGCGACAATTGTGGCAGATGAACTTTTTGATGTATATATTAAGAATAACAATAAAGAAAAAGCCTATGAATTAATTAATAAAGTATTAGAAAAAAATATTGATTACTACGCTGATAATAGTTATCTAGCTATGCAAAAAATAAATAAATTAATGTCAGCAGATATGCCAGAGTTTGCAGTGAAGATACTTTTGGAGTTAATAAATAGAACAAAAAAACCTCAAATAATTGAAGAGTTTAAATATCGTTTGGCAAACATATATATGGGTATGTTTGAAGGAAGTAATTATTTTTTGTTTAAAGCAAAAGAATTATATAAAGATATCATTAATGATTATCCAAGTGGAGATTATTCAAATAAGTCAAAAGTCTTTCTCGATGAAATTTTAATGCGAGAGAGAAAACTTGAACCTGAAGTTGTGGCATCAAAATATAAAAATTCATCATCTATGAAGCAAAAAGTTTTAATGCAAGAATTATTAAATGAGATGCAAAATGAAAACTACACCCAAATCCTAAAATCTAAAAAAATATATAGAAAAATATCCCATTCCATTGCCAAGCGTTTTGGGTATGAAAGTGTAAATGAGGTTTTTGATATTACTCATGTATTGTTGGTGGAACAATATTTAAATGAAGGTCAATGTATTCTTTTAAATAAAGCCTTACAAGATGTGAGTAGAAAAACACTTTTAGGTCTAATCCAAAATAAAGAAACCAGCCAAAAGTTTTTTGACTGTTTGATCGAGGTACCTTTTGAAAAGGGATATCTAATGACAAAAGATGCCTTTTATAATAGTAGAGATGCGGATGTTTATTACAATCTTGAACGAATGGCTTATTCTTTAGATCTAATTGATGAAGCCTTTAGGTTTTCCTTAAAGCTGGATATGGTTAATGATAAAGATGTCTTGTCAAAAGAGTTTTTATCAAGATTTTTGGTATATAGTGCTAAAAATGATTTAATAGAAATGGATCGTTTTTTTAAATATACATTAAACAATGAAAAATTTATTATTGATAATGAAAATGATCCTAAGATTATTGATTTATATTATCAATACTATCTTTATTTATTAAAAAAAGACCGAGGAATTAAAGCCCAAGAAATTTTGAATAAATTAAATGAAAAACAGATTGAATTTAAGGCCAAAATATATTCTCCTTTTGTTGAGTTAGAATTAATTAAAATTGATAAAGAAAACAAGAACTTCGAGGGAGCAATTAGCACTTTAGAAGAATTTTTAAAAAACACCCGAAGGATTAAACAAGACGATTTAGCCCATGTATATTATGAATTATCAAAACTGTATAGCCAAAATGAAAATGAAACCAAGTATGATGAAGTGGTTTCCAAATGTAAAGCTATCCAAACAAGTAGTGAAAACTTTTATAAGAAAATGTGTGATGAATTGTAATAAGAAAAAGTATGATTGATATAGATAAACTTATAAATGATATAGATATGGACAACTTAATTGTTCCATTTGGAAGAATTCAACATATAAGTTCCACTACCATTACTGCTGGTGGTTTACAAGTTGCAGTTGGTGATATTGTTAAAATTGAATCAGATCAGCATTTATACACTGTACTTGGTATGGTAGCTTCCATTAATAAAGACAACTTTACAATTGTTCCTTTTTCTTTTATTGAAGGGTTTAGAATACATGATAAGGTTTATTTGCAAAGAGAGGGATTGAGTGTAAGAACAGGTTATGGACTCATAGGTCGTGTTGTTAATGCCTTAGGTGAGCCCATTGATGATAAGGGTAAAATTGAAAACCTAGAAGAAAATTCGCCCATTAATAAAACTTCAATGCCTGCACTTCAAAGGGGTATTATTGACCAAAAATTCTCAACAGGGGTAAAAGCAATTGATTCAATGTTAACTTCTGGAAAAGGTCAAAAAGTAGGTATCTTTGCTGGAAGTGGAGTTGGAAAATCGACCTTAATGGGTATGATTGTAAAAGGTTGTGAAGCTCAAATTAAAGTAATTGCACTAATAGGAGAAAGGGGAAGAGAAATCCCAGAGTTTATTCATTATAATCTCAACAATAACTTGGAAAATACAATTATTATTGCAGCGACCTCTGATGAATCTGCTTTAATGAGAAAATATGGAGCTTTTACAGCAATGGCTATTGCTGAGTTTTTTAGAGATAAAGGGCATGACGTATTATTGATGATGGATTCGGTAACCAGGTTTGCAATGGCTCAAAGAGAAATTGGTCTAAGTACTGGAGAACCACCAGTGAGTAGGGGATATCCACCTTCAGTTTTTGCATTGTTACCTCAATTAATGGAAAGAGCTGGAAATAATAAACTGGGTTCTATTACCGCATTTTTTACCGTTTTAGTTGATGGTGATGATATGACAGATCCCATCGCTGATCAAAGTAGATCAATATTGGATGGTCATATAATTCTAACAAGAGAATTAACAGAACAAGGCTTTTATCCTCCTGTTGATCTCCTTCAATCTGCATCGAGAGTTATCGATAAAGTAGTTGACAAAGAACACTATAATGGCTTTTTAAAGTTAAAAAGAGTATTATCTCTTATAAAGGAAAATGAAGTTTTAATTCGAGTTGGAGCTTATAAATCTGGCATGGATAAAGAACTTGATGACGCATTAGCCAAGAAAGAAAAAATCAGGGAGTTTTTAACTCAAGGCACTGGTGATAACTTTGGCTACGATGAAATCATAAACCTATTTAGGGAGGTGCTGAATGATTAGTTTAACAAATCAAATGATTTATAGGTTGGGTAATCTTAATACCGAACAACAAAGAATTAGTTACCAAATGAGTACAGGACGTGTTCTTGAAAGAGGAAGCGATGATAGCTCAATCTTTGCGAGAGAATTATATGTAAATGATAAAATCAGGACATATGAGGGACTTCAAACTCAAATAGAAAAAACTGCAGCACAGAATAGTGTTTCAGACTCATCTATTGGTGAAATCAAAAATATTTTAGATAATGTCAAACAAGAGATATCAAAAGCTCTAAATCCAGGAATGGATGCTGCGGATAAAATTGCATCAGCAGTTAATATTGAAGGAATGAAGGAAAATTTACTAACTTTATTGAATACTAGAGTTAATGGTGAATACTTATTTGCAGGTTCAAATAGTACAGTAAACCCATTTGTAAAAGATTCTTCTACTGGAAAAGTTACTTATGCTGGTGATGATTCTCTGAAGTCTATTGCCGTTGAACCCAATACATACAGAGATAAAGGTGTTAATGGATTTGATGTTATGTTTTATGATAAAGATACAGGGACTAGTGCTGATGCCTTGGATTTTACTTTAGATGAACGGATTATAGACGATGATGGTAGCGAATGGCATCTATCCGAAGCTGTAACTGGACATGCACTTACATTTGATATTGATGATGTGATTAAAACTACAACCACCCCTTCTGGTGCTGTAGGTACTGTTAGTAATACTTGGGCTTTGTCTGAAGCAACGGTAGGTCACACTCTTACGTTTGATAAAGATGATAGTGGAAGTATTACCGATAATAATGGAACTACATGGACAATTGATGCAGGATCTCCTTGGCCTGCTAGTCCAACAACAATTACGGATGGTACTAATTCAATACCAATTACGTTAACTGCAGGTGATATTTATGTAACTGATACACTAACTACTGCTCATGGAGTGACTAAACTAAGTATTGGTTCAACTCCAACTTTAAGAGAAATATCTGGAAATGATATGCCTGGTGCTTCAATTGCAGTGACGAATGTAGATGGTAACAAGTATAAAACAACTGAACTATTATCAACAACACTGGATGATGCTGGAGCTACTGTTGCTGGATTAACAACTACAAATGCTGGTTCTTTAACGTTAAGACATTTTGACAGTAATGGTTCTGTGGTTACGGCGGATACTAAAACACCAGTTTCTGTTAGTGCTCCTGTTGATGCAAGTACTGGATTAATAGTGAGAGAATACAAATTGGATTCTGCTCAAATTAGTTCTGGTGAAAAGTTCTCTGCCAAACACAATATTTTTGATGATATTGATTTAGTTATCAACGCTTTAAACACAAATACCAATGATACCACCGATAGCACTAATGGACCAGTAGGTTTAAGTCAAACACTTTCATTGTTAGATACATCATATGATGCGGCAAATATTGCCCATTCAAAACTTGGTGGACGAAATAAAATATTTGAATTGGCATTGACAACAGTTGGCTCAAAATTAACGCATTTTAATATTTTGTCTCAAGAAGTTGGTGGGGTTGATTTAGGTAAAGTTGCAATGGAAGCAAAAGCCTTAGAACTTACGTTTACTGCACTCTATTCGACTATAACGCAAATGAATAATTTATCTTTAGTTAATTTTATTAGATAGTTAAATTAGCAATATATGAATTTTAAAAAGGTATTATCAAAAGATTTATTAATGGTTGCACTTTTTGTGGCCATTTTAAGTATTATTATTGTTCCTATGCCTAAGTTTGCATTAGACTTTTTCTTGATAATATCTTTGACTATTTCTTTATTAATTTTACTGATCTCATTATATATTCAAAAACCATCTGATTTAACAACCTTTCCTACGTTAATACTAATTTTTGCCCTATTTAGGCTATCTTTAAATATCGCAACCACTCGATCCATTTTAAGTGAAGGTCATAATGGACCTGATGCTGTTAGTTCTATTATTGCAGCATTTGGAGATTTTGTAGTTGGTGGAAACATGGTAATTGGAATTATTATTTTTGTTATATTGGTTTTGATTAACTTTATGGTTGTAACAAAGGGAGCAACAAGAGTTGCAGAAGTAACAGCTAGATTTACTCTTGATTCTATGCCTGGTAAACAAATGGCAATTGATGCAGATTTAAATGCTGGATTTATTGATGATATTCAAGCTCAAGAACGAAGACGGGAGTTGATTTCTGAAGCTAATTTTTACGGTGCAATGGATGGGTCATCTAAATTTGTTAAAGGTGATGCAGTTGCTGGTATCATCATTACCTTGGTAAACTTAATTGGTGGATTGTTAATTGGTTTATTTCAACATGATATGACAGTAGCTCAAAGTGCTGAAATTTATACCATTCTTACCATTGGAGATGGTCTCGTTGCTCAAATTCCTGCACTAGTATTATCAACTGCAACAGCAGTTATGATAACACGATCTAACATGGACAGTGATTCTTTTGCTAACCAATCAATCTCACAACTTGTCAAAGACAGTAAATCTCTTATTTTGGTAGGACTTGGTTTGGTTTTATTTGCTTTTATTCCTGGCTTTCCATCTGGAATTTTGGTTGTAATGGGTGCGTTATTATCCGGAATTGGTTATGTGATATATATGATTGAAGACGACCAGAATAATGCAGTAACTAATTTTTTCAAACCTCAAGTTCCTAAAAAAGTCCACACAAAAGACTTGGATAAAATAAAAGAAGAAAAACTTGCAAAAAGTAAACCTGATGATAAAAAAACCATTGAAACTATAATGAAATTAGAAGTTTTGGAATTAAAATTGGGAGTTAGATTATTAAAGCTTGTTCAAGGAAACTCTGAATTACTTGACAAAATACGAGGTATTCGGAAAACAATTGCCAGTGAATTGGGTTTTGTTATTCCTCAAATTAGAATTTCTGATGACGCTAATTTAGAACCAAATCAATATGCTTTACATTTAAAACGAATCCCTATTGTTAAAGGGAAAGTGGAAGTTGGTTTATTACTTGCTATGGGTGGAATTGGAAACTCTAAACTACAGGGACTTAAAGTTAAAGAACCCGTCTTTAATCTGGATGCTGTTTGGATAGGAGAAGACTTAAAGGAAGAAGCTTTAATGAAGGGTTTTACTGTTGTGGATGCGCCTACAATTATTTCTACTCACTTAAGTGAAACTATTCGTAAACACTCAGAAGATATTATTACAAGACAAGATATTGTTGATATTATTGATGGTCTTAAGGCAGACTTTCCAATTGTAGTTGAAGAAGCTATGAAACTTACCTCTTATGGAGCCTTGTTAAAGGTTTGTAGAGATTTATTACATGAAAAGATTCCTATTGTTGATATGTTGACTATTATTGAAGCAGTTGCCGATATTGCTGAATATACTAAGGTGCCAGATGTATTACTCGAGCATGTTCGAAGCAAGTTATTTAGGTTAATTACTGAGAGGTTTAAAGACAAAGATAATGTCTTACATCTTATTACCATAAAACCTGAAATTGAACAGCAATTTGTTGGTAAACTCCAGGAACAACATGGCGTTAGCCAATTAATGTTAAATATTGGTGAAATTAACAACTTAGTGACAAAAACCAAAGAGTTGATTGACCAAATTGAAATTAAAGGGTTTAGTAAAACAGCCATGGTTGTTGACCCTTTATTACGAAAAAGATTGTCAGAAATATTTGAAAAATTCGGATTATCAGTGGCTGTTTTAAGTCACGCAGAACTTGATGCAAAAGCAAACTTTGCTATTGAGGGAACTTTAGAATTCTAGGTTAATAATGTTAAAAAAACTTCTACTCCTAATACTATTTATAAACTTTATTTATGCAGATGTTCTTATGGATTCACAGAGTAAATTTTACACAGGTGATGCTGTGGTATTCACTCTTGAAGCAAATGGTCGTAATATTGAATTTCCAAATATTAATAATGTAGATGGATTTTCTGTTAGTAAAAACGGAAGCTCTTCTTCTTTATCAATTATAAACGGACGAAGAACTCAAAAACTTCTGCAACAATATAAATTCTTTCCCAATAAAACTGTGACTATACCCTCTTTTAAAATTCTAATTGATGGCAAAGATTTTTATACAAAAGAAAAACTAATAACAAATGTAAAGGTGAAAAAAACTCAATCCGATTTTCTTGACTACGAAATTTTTGTCTCATCAAAAAAACTTTATGTTGGTGAACAAACGATTTTTACACTCAAGTTTAAATACAGAAGAGATTTACAGATTGTTAATTTACGATATACTCCTCCTAGTTTTGACGGTTTTTGGTCTAAACAAATGGGAGAGTCTAAGAAATATGAAGATGGACTATATGTAGTACAAGAATTAAAATATGTATTGTTTCCTCAAAAAAGTGGAAGAATTAATATTCCTGCATTAAAAATGAATATTTCTTTGGTGGACTCACAAAGTTCAAATGTTTCGTTTTTTGGACCACCAACTAAAGCTGAGAGAATATACTCAAATGAACTGAATTTAGATATTAAAAAATTACCTAAAAACGTTTTTTTAATTGGTGACTTTACAATTTCTAATCAAATTGATAAAGAAACATTAAATGCAGGTGAAGCACTGAATTATGAAATAGAAATTGAAGGAAGAGGTAATATAGATGATATCCCTGAATTACAGCTTGATATTCCTAATGCCACAATATATGCCAATAAGGCTACTAAGATTTATGATATGATTAATGGCCAATATGGAGGAACTTATAAAAAATCTTTTTCTATTGTTGCCAATGAAGATATAATTATTCCCCATGTACTGTTAAATTATTTTGACAAAAAACAAAATAAAATAATACAGTTAAAAACAAAACAATATAATATTAAAGTTAAAAGTAATATTCTGAATAGCAATGTGCTTCAACTGGATAAAGAAAAAATGCTCAGTAGTCAAGCTGTAGAAAAAAAAATAAAAATTGTTTATACCAGTGATAATCAGAAAATTCTTTATTTCTTTTTTGGGTTTCTTTTTTCATCATTAATAATTGGTTTAATTTACTATGTTATAAAGTTAAAAGAAAAAACTGATCGTATTGAAACTTCCTTGGAAAAAGAAATTAAACAAACACAAGGTATCAACGATTTGTTGAACAGTTTATTATCTTATATCAATATTGATAAAGATTTGGATAAAATGATTTTTATTCTTGAATCTAATAAAAATCTTAATTTTAAACAAACAAAAAAAGATATATTAAAAATTATAAAAGATAAAAATATACAAAACTAAAGGAAATAGTATGAAATATATACTTAGTCTTTTTTTATTCCTAAGTCTTGCTTTCTCAAGTGAGTTTTACGCAAAACTAGAACCTGTACATACCTATATTGTTAAATCATCTGTGAGTGGAAAAATCATATTTTCAAATGATAAAATTGAAGGGTTAAGTGCAAATAACACTAAAGTTATAGAAATAGACAGTGTTGTTGAAAAACTGGAGTTAAAGCAAGTTAATAAAAAAATCCAATTGATCTCAAAAATGATTAGTATTGAAAATAAAAATTACGAACGTCTTAAAAAAGTAAGAACGAAATCCGATTTTGATAAAGATGTTCAATTATTAAAATCTCTAAATTTAGAATCTACCAAAGCAGATTTATTTATCAAAAAAGTATCCTTAACTGATATTATCAAAAAGAAAAAACTTATTGAAAATAATAGATATATTTATAATATCAATGTAAAAAAAGATGATTATGTAACTGCTGGAACTGTTCTTTATGAAGCGAAAGATTTAAGCCAAGGGAAACTGGAAATTTTTGTTCCCATAAATGAAGTTGACTCTTTAAAAAATAAAACTATATATTTAAATGGAAAAATAACTGATATTAAAATTGATAAAATCTATAAAGTTGCACACTCTAGACATATCTCTTCTTACAAAGTTGATATTATCGTGCCAAATCCAAAAATATTTTCGAGGTTAATTAAAATTGAATTCAAATAACACAGTAGCTTGCCCACTAGATTGTTTTGATGCTTGTGAGGCCAATTATATAGATGAAAAATGTAAACCAAGTCGTGAGCACTTTATAACTGATGGCAAACTATGTGTCAAATTTGCCCATTTGTTGAAAGAAGACAATTTGAAAAGTGCAATTCATGAGGGACGTAATATTGAATTAAATGATGCCTTGGAAGTCTTAAGTAATAAACTAGAACAAAGTAATGCCTCGAAAGTTTTATATTATAAGGGTGCTGGAAATATTGGGGTGATGCAAGGTTCACCTAAGGAATTTTTTTCTCAATATGGTGCAACCTTTGTGCAAGGTGGAATTTGTGATGAAATTGGCGATGCTGGCTTAACACAAGGTCGAGGTCATAATGTAAATCCTCCTTTACAAAATTTAATAGATGCAGATGTTATCATCTCATGGGGGAGAAATTTTTGTCTTACCTCTCCACATATGTATGCTAAAGTTAAAGATAAAACCTTTATTACTATTGACCCAATTGTCACAGATATGGCTAAAAAGTCAGATTTACATATTCAATTGAACCCAAAAACAGATCATGAATTGGCATTGTTGCTTACTCGATTTGCTTATATGGATGATATGAATGATGTTGAGTCTTATGAAGAATACTCTTCTGGAGCTGATGAGTTTGAAGACTTTGCAAAAAGTCGACCTTTGGTTTCTTACGAATCTACAATTGGTGTTCATTTAAGCCAGATTGTTAAATTTATGGAGATGATTAAAGATAAAAAAGTAGCTATTATGCTTGGCCTTGGAGTTCAAAAATATTTTGAGGGTGCCCAAATAATTAGAGCCATTGATTCTTTTGCCGCATACATAGGTATACATAATAAAAAAGCTGGTGGAGTGTGGTACTTATCTGATGCTTCATATGGATATGAGAGCCAATTTAAAACAGAAGCTAAAAAAAGTGTTGATGTAACAAATATTGATTTTAGCGCTTACGATCTTGTTTTTATACAAGGTGCAAATCCAGTTGTGAGCATTCCCAATTCTCAAAATGTCATAGATGGCTTAAAAAATACTTTTGTGGTTTATTTTGGAACAACCAATAATGATACCTGTGCTTATGCTAATCTAGTAATCCCTTCTGCAGATTTCTTAACTAAAAGCGATGTTCGTTTATCTTATGGACATGAAAACAAAGCGATTTCCTATGCTGTTAAACAAAAAGACGAAAATTGTATTAGTGAATATGAATTAACAAATCATTTATTAGAAAAATTTAATTATGAAGCTTTAAAACCAGAACTTGAAATATTTGAATATTATAAAAATACTAATCCAAAATTACCGAAAATTGAATCTTTTGAATTTATTGAAGAGTTAGAAATCGAAGCTTTGTATGAAGATAAAGAGGATGACCAATATTATTTGATTACTGGAAAAAGAAAAAATTCTTTAAACTCACAATTTAAAATTGACAACTGTGCCTATTTTCATTCATCTTCACCTTTCAGTGATGGAGTAGAAGTTATCCTATACACAGATTATGGAAAAGCAAAGTTTACTGTAAAGTTAAGTGATGATATTAAAGAAAATTGTATTTTAATCCATGCGGGAGCAAAAAATGTCAATTATCTTACTCCCAATATAAGTGATGAAGTTGCATCTAGTGCAATATTTCAAGATGTAATAGTTTCCATTGAATTATCGTGAACTCCTAAAAACCTATCCTACAATTAGGAATCTTTCCATTGTTCAGTTTATTGCCTACTTTGGTGCTTGGTTTTCAAACGTAGCCATATATTCTATGCTTGTTGATTTTGGGGCATCTTCTTTTTTAATTGCCTTGGTTACTGCTGCTCATTTTTTACCCGCAGTGTTGATGGCTCCTTTTAGTGGTGCATTTATAGATAGAATAAAATTAAAGTCTTTAATGGTTATTCTTCTATGTGTAGAACTGAGTATGACACTATTGTTTATTACAGTAACTTCTCTTGATGATGTTTGGTTTTTAATGATACTAATTTTTATTCGTATGGGTGCTGCTTCTATGTTTTTTTCTGCAGAAATGAGCTTGATTCCCAAACTAATAGATGGAGAGGCATTACAAAAAGCAAATGAGATACACTCAATCATTTGGTCTTTCACTTATGCTGCTGGTATGGCAGTGAGTGGTGTCATTGTTAATTTATGGGGTGTAAGAATTGCATTTATTATTGATGCTTGTTTTTTTATTATTGCTCTAGCTGCGCTTTTTAGAATTTCTTTTGATGTGGAAATACATGAGACTAAGGAAAAATTATTTGATATGATTAAAGAGGGTTTTAATTATATCAAAGAAAATAAAATTATCATTCATTTGATCTTATTACACAGTTCTGTTGGTTTGACAGCTTTTGATACTTTGGTGACTTTATTGGCTGATTACAATTACAAGTTTATTATCGCTGTTCCCTTGGCTATTGGAATATCAAACGCGGTTCGAGCTTTCGCACTGATGGTTGGTCCCTTTTTTATTGGAAATAAAATAAACAAAAATAATTTGCATTATTTATTAATTTTGCAAGGTGTGTCTATTATTGCTTGGGCTGTTTTTCAACACAATTTTTATTTGGCTTTGATAGGTTTATTTTTATCTGGATATACAACCACAACTTTATGGTCATATACCTATGCCTTATTACAAAAAAAAATTGAACCTAAGTATATGGGTAGGGTTATTGCTTATAATGATATGATTTTTATGTTAACGAATATTGTTACAACTTTATTTATTGGATTAATGGCGAGTTTTATATCATTGGAACTTATTACTATTTTAATTGGCTTTGCTTTTTTTGCAACAGCGTATTATTACACAAGGATTAAACAGTGGATATAGAAAAAAGAGTATTTTTATTGGCGATTTATAAAAAAAAAGATGATGAGTCATTAAAAGATGTTATTGCGCAAATGGAAGACGCAAAAGTTTTTAACTTTAAAGAGGGAAAGAAACTACTCAAAGAATTTAAAAATGAAAAATTGATTGTTAATAGTACTCTTTCATTTTCTGGAATTCAACAAGCACAAGAAATAGAACAAGAGTTTAAGATTTAGATTAAACTCTTGTTGAAAGTTAGATTTTATCCAGGTATTCTATTTCTTCAAAATATTGCGTATAAAAGGGTAGGGTAACTTCTTCAAAACTATCTTTATCTTTATATAAATTGATAAGCCAAGAATAATTTATCTCTCTAGCTCTTAATGCTTCTTGAGAAAGCAGATTATCATTGATACTTCCTAAGTTACTGGGTACTATTAAAATAGGGTATGCATTAAATTCTTTGATTAAATCAATAATAAAAAGGTTTTCATCAATAGGAACCATCAAACCTCCTGCACCTTCAATTACCAATATATCACAAAACTGTTCCAAATACTTCTTCTTTTCATGCAATAGACTTACGTCTATTTTTAGACCTTTTTTTGCAATATATGGAGCTGCGGGTAGTTTAAATTGATAAGGTACCACATCGTTGATATTTACACTCATGAAATCGGGATTTAGTATTTGTGTTAATTCTAACATACTAGATCCATCTTCTGGAAGGTCAATAACACCTGTTTCAAAGGGTTTGAAATAACCAACTTTAAATCCTTTATTGGCCAGATGTAGGAGTATTTTTTCGCAGGCATAGGTTTTACCAACGTCGGTATTGGTTGCTGTGACAAATAGACTTTTGTTTTTCTCTAAATTTATATCTTTAAACATTGTAATTACTTTTTTTGGTATAATTATATTATAGTAAAATATATGTATTATTAAATATCATATGTATATAGATAAATTTGTACAAAAGGTTGGGGTTTGGCAAATCAAAATGAATATGATTTAGAATTAGACGAAGAATTAGAGTTAGAAGAACCTAAAAAATATAAAGTGTTTTTACTGAATGATGACTATTCAACTATGGATTTTGTTATAGATGTATTATTAAAAATATTTAGAAAGTCTTTAGAGGAATCTGAAGTTATTATGTTAAATATACATAATAATGGTAAAGAAGTCTGTGGAGTCTATACTAATGAAATAGCTGCTACTAAAGTTGCACAAGTGAAAACAATAGCAAGGGAAAAAGGTTTTCCCCTAAGAGCAATAATGGAAGAAGAATAATATGATAAGTAAAGAATTAAGAGAAGTCTTCGCACAAGCTGTTGGCTATGCAAAAACAAGTAGACATGAATATTTAACTATTGAGCATATTTTTTTAATGTTACTGAATGCAGAAACAATTCATACCCTACTAGTGGACTTAGGGTTGGATACAAAAAAGATTTTTGAAGATACTAAAAACTATGTAGATGATAATACACCAAAGTTACCTTCAAATGTTGAAGATGAACCTATTGAAACATTAACATTATCATCTGTGATTGAACACATGGTTGCTCACACTCAAGCTAGTGGAAAAGGAAATGCAAGTATTGAAGATATGTTTGTTGCTATCATGAGAAATGATAAAACCTATGCCACTTATATGTTAAAATCTCTAGGAATTGAACGTGTTGATATTCTTGAAGAATTTAGTCATAAAGAAGAAGATATTACTGTAGATAGTGAAGAACATGAGGAAGAAGAACAAAGTGATTATGATGATCCTAAAAAGTTTGAAGCTCTAAGAAAAAATAGTATTGAACTTGTTGAAGTGGCTTTAAGAGGCGAGATTGATCCTGTTATTGGAAGAAGTTCTGAAATTAATCGAGTCATTGAAGTTTTAAGTAGAAGAAAGAAAAACAATCCTTTACTTGTGGGAGAACCAGGAGTTGGTAAAACTGCTATTGCTGAAGGTTTGGCACTTGAAATTGCCAATAAAAATGTACCCAGTATTTTACTAAATGCTAAAATATTTTCTTTAGATATGGGCTCACTACTTGCAGGTACTAAATATAGAGGGGATTTTGAAAAGAAATTGAAAGCTCTTTTAAAAGATATCAGTAAAATCCCCGACTCAATTCTATTTATCGATGAGATTCATACAATAGTAGGTGCGGGAAGTGTTGGAGGATCTGCGATGGATGCTTCAAACATCTTAAAACCTTTACTTGCAAATGGTAAAATTAGATGTGTAGGGGCAACTACATTTTCTGAATATAGAAATGATTTTTCTAAAGATAAAGCCTTGAGTCGTCGTTTTGCAAAAGTGGATGTTAGTGAACCTTCAATTGAAGATACGATTGCCATCTTAGAGGGTTTAAAAAGTAAATATGAAGAATATCATGAGGTTAAATATAGTGATTCTGCAATAAAAATTGCCGTTGAATTAAGTAAGAAATTTATCAATGATAGATTTTTACCAGATAGTGCTATTGATGTTATTGATGAAGTTGCTGCTACAAAAAAATTAAAAGAATTATCAAAAAGTACTAAAAAGAAAAAAAACATTTCTATTACACAAAAAGATGTTGAATTAACTGTTGCTAAGATGGCTAATATACCTCCTAAATCTGCAACAAAATCTGATTTAACACTTTTACGTTCTTTAGAAAAAAGTATGCAACGTAGAGTATATGGTCAAGATAATGCCATTACAAAAATAGTTGAATCTATAAAAATAAATAGAGCTGGTTTGGGTGGTGATAAAAAGCCTGTGGGAAGTTTCTTATTTACAGGACCAACTGGTGTTGGTAAAACTGAAGTGGCTAAAGAATTGTCTGAACAATTGGCTGTTCATTTTGAACGGTTTGACATGAGTGAATATATGGAAGCACATACAATCTCTAGACTTATTGGAGCACCTGCAGGGTATGTTGGGTTTGAAAAGGGTGGATTACTAACGGAAGCAATTAGAAAACATCCTCATACGGTTTTATTGCTTGATGAAATTGAAAAAGCACATCCAGATTTAATGAGTTTACTATTGCAAGTTATGGATAATGCAGAATTAACAGATAATAATGGTAATAAAGCAGATTTTCAAAATGTAATATTAATTATGACTTCAAATCTTGGAGCTATTGAAGCCAACGTGATGGGTTTTGCAAAAGATGATAGTTTAAATGAAAACAAAGCCATTAAAAAATTCTTCGCTCCTGAATTTAGAAACAGACTTGATGGTACTATTCATTTTGCGGCATTAAGTATGGAAGCAGTAGTAAAAGTTGTAGGAAAATTTATTTCTGATTTAGAAAAACAGATTTCAGATAAAAATATTAAAATAGCAATTACTACTAAGGCAAAAAAAGAATTGGCAAACCTTGGTTATGATAAAGAAATGGGTGCACGACCTCTTGGACGTGTAATATCAGATAAAATTAAAAAACCATTAACGGATGAAATTCTTTTCGGTGCTCTTAAAAATGGTGGAAGTGTAAAAATTGATTTTGCCAAAAATGAATTTATATTTGAATATAAAAACGAAGATAAAGAGAAATAAGTTTCTCTTTATCAACTATAAGTGAATTCCCTTGCTCTTAAAGATTTCCCAAACTTCCAATTTTTTTTGATTACTTCTTGCTCTCTAAATTTCACTAATGTAAAAATTAATATAAATAACTAAACTAATTATTAGAAATGTAGTAATATAATTATTAAAATTATTCTTTGAAAGGAGATATTATTTTAATATATACAAATGTAGCAGCATTAACTGCTTATGGGCATTATAAGAACAATGTCTCACTTTTTGAAAAGTCTTTATTGCGGCTATCAACTGGATTACGTATCAATACTGCCAGTGATGATCCATCTGGTTTAGCAATTGCAGATAAACTAAGAACACAAGCCAGTTCTATTAAGCAAGGTATTCAAAATGCTAACAACGGTATAGCTTTTATTCAAATAGCAGATAAGGCCATGAGTGAGCAAAGTCGTATCTTAGATTTGGTGAAATCAAAATTAATTCAAGCAAAATCTGACACAACATCAACTGAAGGTAAAGAAGCCATTAAAAAAGATATACATAAACTTTTAGTTCAGCTAGATAATATTGCATCACAAACCAATTATAATGGAATAACTTTATTACAAAAAGATGCAAATGATATCACTTCAAGTAGTTTATTTACCTTTCAAGTTGGAGAATCATCACAAGATACAATAAGTACCAGTGGTAATGTTCAATCTAATACCACAGGTCTAGGTATTGATGCTTTGAAAAACATAAGTACTCTGGACAGTTTAAGTGCTGGTGTATGGATGAGTAAAATAGATGATGCTTTGTCTTCACTTAATGTTTTCAGAAGTGATTTTGGTTCAACTCAAAATCAATTAGAATCATCAGTTAGGTTTATGCGTAGTAAACATACCAATTTAAAAAAATCAGAATCATTGATTAGAGATGTAGATTACGCACAAGAGTTTGCAACTTTAAATAAATTGAGAATATTAATGATAGCTGGAATGTATGCTTTAGCCCAAGCCAATAAGGTACAAGAGAATATGTTGAAACTATTGTTCAAATAACATAGTGGGTTTAAGGGATAAAGGTATCTTGATACAAGTTATAACCACTTACTAAGCCATCTGAATTTTCGTATAAAGGATAGAGTTCACAAAAAAGCTTCATAGATTTATTATTTTTAGTAATAAAAGTATCTGTAAAATCAATGACTCTTTTTTCTCTGATTGATTCAAGAAGTTTTTTTTGTATTAATGATTTATTCTCACTTAGAACATTGATATGTTGACCTGATATTTCATTTTTTTTGTAACCATAAACAATACAAAATTTATTTGAAACAGTTTGGATAATACCATTATTGTCAAGTTTTAAAAAACTCACATAATCATTAATAATATCATTTTGAATATTAAGTTCTTTTTGATTTAAATTGACATTTTCTTGAAGTTGAGAGACTTCTTTTTTTGCTAAAATTTGTTGGTTGACTAAAAAACGAGCTTTATTTGTCAAATCTTTCTCGCTGCGATATTTTTTTACAGCTTCGAGAATATTCATTGTAAGTTCTTTTATTTTAAGAGGTTTAGTGACATATTTATAGATATTTAACTCTAAAGATTTTAATAAAAACTCTTCATCTGTATATGCAGTTGTAAGAATAATTGGAATTTCTTTTATGACATTGTGAATCTCTTCAGCCATCTCAAGTCCTGATAATTCTGGCATATTTATGTCTGATACAATCGTATCAATTTCATTCATATGTTCATTAAATATTTTTAAACCTTCTGCTCCATCACTTGCAACAAATGTTTTTTTAAATAAGTTATCAAACATTGATACGGTTTGATCCCGAATCATTTCTTCATCTTCAACATATAGTATGGTAATCTTTTTTAACTCTTTTAAATCAAATTTCACCAATAAAACCTTTATTATTTAAAGTATTATATCACATCGTTGCTATATTTTTTTAACAACTGCATGATTGATATGAAAAATGTCACCATAGCAGGACCTATGATCATTCCCCAGAAGCCAAAAGTAGATAATCCAGCAACTATTGAGAAGAAAATTAAGAGTTCATTTATTTTTGTTGGATTCTTCACCACTTTTAAATTTATATATTTAATAATAATTGGTTTAATAATGGTATCAGCGATTAAAGAAATAACAATGATAGAATAAGATACTATAATAATTGCGTTTGAGACATTACCTGTAAATATTTCATATCCCGCAATTGGTACCCACATAAGCGCACCTCCAATAACAGGTATCAAAGATGCAAACCCATATAGGACTCCTAGTAAAATCCCATCAAATCCAAAAAAATGAATAAATATTCCAAATAAAAGTCCTTCAAAAACTGCTGTGACTAAAATCGAGTATAATACAATGCTCATTACATTTGATGATTCCATAAATAAAGTTTTTCCATCTTCATGATTTAAAGGTACCAACTCAATTAAATAAGTTGAGAGACTTGTTTTATACAAATTGATGAAAAAATAAAAAATCAATATCATTACCATATCAATCATAAAAGAAGCAGAGTTTTTTCCTACAAAGGCTGCAAAAGAAATTATTTTTTCTATTAATACTGGAATGTCAACTTGTTCTAGTAAGAGTCTTAATTGATCCTTAACTCTTGAATATTGATCTGGAATTTCTTGAACCAAATTTTTTGCATAATCAAACATATTAATGACTATTTCTTGATCAATGCTATTTACAAAACCCACAATATTAAAAATAAAATAAATTAAGGGTATAAAGAATACAGCACTAAGAATGATTGTCATACAAATTGTTGCCCCTATATTTGAATTAATTTTATGTTTAATCATATCAAAAATGGAACTGGTAGCAACTGCTAATAATACTGCAACTATGATTGGTTTTAAAAACGGAGCAAATAAATCTGATAAAAAATACAGTGTGACTGCTGCAATTGTAATTAAGAAATATTGAGGTTTCAAAAAAGAGATCCTTCATTTTGTGGTGGGGATAATCTAAACAGTTCATAAGTTTTTACTGTTGCTACTCGACCACGGGCTGTTCTTTCAATAAAACCATTTGCCAATAAATAGGGCTCAATGGCATCTTCAATTGTTCCTTCATCTTCGCTAAGAGCAGCAGCAATCGTTGATAAACCCATTGGTTTACCTCTATTTGATATAAGTAGTTCTAAAAGGTTTAAATCCATTTCATCAAAACCTTTTTCATTTACTCCCAACTCATCAAGGGCATATTTACATCGCTCAATTTGAATAATATCCTCATTTTCTACTTCTGCAAAATCTCTTACTCTTCGTAATAATCGTAGTGCAACACGGGGAGTTCCTCTGCTTCTTCTTGCCATTTCTAAGCTGGCATCATCTTGTGAGTTTTTATTTAACTTTTCAGATGCAAGTTTTATGATTTTTGATAATTCAGTGTCATTATAAAACTGCATTCTAAAATGCATTCCAAATCGCTCTCTTAATGGATTAGATAACATACCAGCTCTTGTTGTTGCACCTATTAAAGTAAACCTTGGTAAATCTATTTTAACAGTTTGCGCAGCTGGACCTGAACCTATTATAATATCAAGTCGATAGTCTTCCATGGCAGGGTATAGTATTTCTTCAACAGCAGGTGAGAGTCTATGAATCTCATCAATAAATAGAATATCCCCTTCTTCAAGATTGGTTAAAATTGCTGCCAAGTCACCTGCTTTTTCTATCATAGGTCCAGCAGTAATTTTAATATTACTATTCATTTCATTTGAAACTAGATATGCAAGTGTAGTTTTACCAAGTCCTGGAGGTCCATAAAAGAGTATGTGATCTAATGCCTCAGCTCTTTTTTTACTGGCTTCTATAAATACTTTTAAATTTTTTTTAATTTTACTTTGACCAATATAGTCGTTCCAAGAAGAAGGACGTAAACTTATTTCTGTGTTATCTTCTTCAAATGAAATTTGCTCAACTTCAACTATTCGTTCCATTTAATACTCTTCTTCTTTTGATGGGAAAGAACTGTTTTGTACATCGCTACGATACTCATTAACCGCATTTTTTACTAGTTCTGCCCCTTTCATATAATGTCTAACAAACTTGGGTTTAAAGTCTTCAAAAAAGCCTAACATATCTGACCATACTAAAACCTGACCATCTGTAACATTTCCAGCACCAATTCCAATAACTGGAATATTAACAGCTTTTGTAATTTCAATAGCTGCTTGTGTTTTCACACCTTCAAGTACAATAGCAAAGGCACCAGCTTTTTCAACAGCTATGGCATCGTTTACCAGTTGATTGATATCTTCTTGTGTTTTACCTCGTACTTTATATCCACCTTCACTTCGTACATATTGTGGCATTAATCCAATATGCCCCATAACTGCTATTGAGTTTTTTGTTAAGTGTTCAATGATATCTGCTCTATCTTCACCACCTTCAATTTTAACAGCAGCTGCACTTGTTTCTCTATAGACTTTAATAGAATTTTGTAAAGCTTCATTTTTATTGATGTATGAACCAAATGGCATATCCAAAATTACAAAAGAACTGGGAGCTCCTTTACAAACTGCTTTGGTGTGATAAATCATTTGATCAAGAGTTGCACTTAAAGTATCGCTTTGTCCTGCAAAACTCATATTTAAACTGTCTCCCACTAGAATCATATCTGCAACTTCTTCAAATAGTTTTGCAAAAAGCGCATCATAGGCTGTTATCATAGTAAGTTTTTTATTGTTTTTAGAATCTTTTATTTTTGTGATATTTTGTTTTTCAAAATCGTTTTTTATAATACTCATAAATTTCCTGCTCATTATTATTAATGGCATATTATAGCTTATTAAAACTTTTTTATTAAAATAAACTAACAATTATTTCAAACTAATAAGGACATTATCCATTAGTAAACATATTAAGACAAATGCTGCCCCTATAATACTAATTAGACATTTTAGTGTTGTCCTAAGATGAAATTGGATAATATATAATAAACATATTTATTATAGGATTTTATATTGAAAAAACTAGTTGGTTATATAACTTCATCTTTTCCTGATAACAACTTTACAGTTGATTTAGCATTAAGTATGAAAGATGCAGGTGTAGATACATTAGAACTTGGAATGCCATTTTCTGATCCAGTTGCAGATGGTCCTGTTATTGAAGCTGCAAATTTAAAAGCTTTACAAAATGGATATAGTTTAGAAGACTTATTTGAAGTTTCAAGCAAAATTGCACCTCATATGGATACTTTATGGATGGGTTATATGAATCCGTTTTACTACAAGGGCTTTGAATATTTTTTAGACAAAGCGGAAAAATTCGGAGTTAATGGAGCAATTATTCCAGACTTACCCTATGAGGAAACAAAAGAATACCTTCCTTTATTTGACAAGTATAATAAAACCTTGATTAGTTTTGTTGCACCCACAGATAATGAGCAAAGAGTTAAAACGATTATTACTGATGCAAAAAAGTTTATTTACTTAGTTGCTTATGCTGGAATCACCGGTAGTGGGCAAAGTGAAGATTTATCTGAAGTTATTGAAAATATCAGAAAATATAGTGATACGCCTATTTATACAGGCTTCGGGGTTAACGAAAAAACGGCAAAAGAAAAAGTCAAAGGTGTTGATGGGGTGATTGTTGGATCATCTTTTGTTCAAAAATTATTAGATGATAGTTTAAGTCACACAGAAAAAATTTCTAAAATCTCTGAAATTGCCAAAGAGATCAAAGAAAAAATAAACGAGTAAACATGCAAAAGTTACATGAAGATATTGAATTTGTTGAACATAAAAGAGAATGCTCGTACTTTAGTACTGAACTCTCTGATATGAGATATAGATATATCAATAAATGTAGCATTGAAGATTATCAAAACATGTTAGTTCATGGATGGAGAAGATTTGGGAAAATGCATTTTGTTCCTGAATGTGAACATTGTAATAAATGTATTTCTATGAGAATTGATGTTAAAAAATATAAATTTACAAAATCTGAAAAAAGAGTTTTGGCAAAAAATGAAGATACAAAAATTTTTATTCAAAATCCATCTTTGTCAATTGATCATTTAAAACTTTATGATAAATACCATGCCCATATGCATGGTAAAAAAAACTGGACATACGTTCCCATTGATCCAACTGAATATAATAGATCTTATGTTGAAGGAAAGTTAAGTTTTGCAAGAGAAATATTATATGTTCGGGATGATAAACTAATAGGTGTGGCGATTTCAGATATTTTGCCAAAATCTATTTCCTCAATATATTGTTATTATGATCATGATTATGATAAATACTCTATTGGCAAATATTCTATTTTAGTACAAATCAAAATAGCAAAAGAATTAAATATCCCATATATTTATTTGGGTTATTGGATCAAAGACCATTTGAGTATGGGGTACAAAGAAAACTATCAGCCTTTTGAAATATTGGTGAATAGATCTCCTTTAAATAAAATGGCTTTTTGGAAAGAATATGATCCTAAAGTAGATAAAATATAACTTACTAACTATCACAGAGGTGATGAAGAATTTATGTTACAAAGGTTTCTAATGAAAAAAATACTACTATTTATGCTTTTATTATCATTGAGTCTTTTTGCGCAAGAAAACAAACCCGAAGTGGATTGTTTGATTTTGGAAGATGAAAACTCAATTATCTGTAAATATATTTTAAGCCGTGAAACTACGGATAAAAATATTACATTTGAATGGATTGATCCAGAAGGAAATGTATCAAGAACTAAAGATGTAGTTGTTCTTTCTAATCATGGTTCGGCATATGATTTTAGATATATAAATGGCAGACAAAAAGGTATTTGGACCTTTAGAGTAATTGATAATAATCAAATATATAAAACAGAATTTGAAATAAAATAAAATTGACTTAAAAAAAGGGGAGAAGTTTTACCTTCTCCCCTTTTTTATATTAAGTGTATTAAT
>MAAG01000023.1 GCA_002163065.1 Arcobacter sp. 31_11_sub10_T18 | reverse complement strand
AAATATCCGTAGTACTTTTCAATTCATCAATTCGGGAGACAAAAAGTTTATAGTCAGCTTTGACAAAATCACCTACTTCACGTCTTACTTTTCTTGGAATTCTAAATTTTGGATTTCGTTTATCAATATTGATCAAAGACTCAGCTTCCAGTCTTATTTTTGTCACCAACAAATGATAATAGGTTTGTCTGTTTTCTTCCAAAGAAGCTTCAAATCTTGTGGTATCTATTTTTAATAAAGCTTGTCCTTTTTTTACAATTGAGCCTTCTTTGACCAGTAGTTTAGAAATAATTCCACCATCCAAACTTTGTATGGTTTGTATTTTCTCAGAAGGAATAACCTTGCCCTCACCACGTGCCAGTTCATCTATTTCAGAGTAAAACGCCCAAGCAATAGCTCCACCAAAAAAACAAATTATAATAAAAAATAAAAGCAATGCTTTAAAACCGATACTTGCATGTTCTTGTGCATATAAGGTATCTATAAAATCAATGTCATCTTCTTTCATATTTTTCAACCATCTCTTTTTTTATGTGTTAATTCACGTTTTGAAAACGCACTTATTACTTCATTTTTGTGACCATCTGCAATAATTTTTCCATTGTCAATAACGATTAACCTATCAACTAAAGACAAAACTGAAGGTCTATGTGTGATAATAATCACCGTTTTATTTTCAATGGTTTTTGCAAGATTGCTTTTAAAATGATCTTCGGATAAATCATCCATCATGTTTGTAGGTTCATCAAGTATAAGAATATTTGGATTGGATAATATGGCTCGAGCTAGAGTCACAGCTTGTTTTTCCCCTCCACTTAATCCCTCACCTCTCTCACCTATAATTAAATCATACCCAGCTTCATGTTTTCCTAAGAACTCATGAACACCTGCAATTTTTGCGACACGAAGTACTTCTTCATCTGTGGCGTATTGTTCACCAATAGTAATATTATCTTTAATAGAGCCCATAAATAAAAATGGTTCTTGAGGAACACACCCAATTGACTTTCTTAAATCCACAGGATCAATGTGATTAATATCTGTATTATCTATTAAGATTGAGCCTTTTATAGGAGAATACAAATTCATCAAAAGCTTGGCAATTGTTGACTTTCCAGAACCAATTTTTCCAATGATTCCAACTTTTTCACCTTGTTTAATATGCAGGTTTATATTTTGTAATACTTCGAATTTTTGTTCTTTATAAGAAAATGAAATATCCTTAAAAATAATATCACCATTTAAATCTGGTCTACTTAAGTAATGTTTTTCAAACTCTCGCTCAACAGACATATTCATGATTTCGTCAATATTATTCAAAGATAACATGGTTCTATCAAATCGTACAATCATTCCAACGATTTGTGAAACTGGGCCTATTACCCTTCCATTTAACATCATAGAAGCGATAATCCCACCCATAGTTATTAAACCTTGACTGGCTAACATAACTCCACCAGCAACTATTGCTATACTTGAAAACTGAGATATGAACCCTACAAAATAAGTAACAACTTGTGCTAGATAGTGTGACTTATTATTGTAAAAGGAAGTTTGACTAATAGATCTATCCCAGTGCGTTTTCATCCTATTTTGAGCTCTAACACTTTTTATAATCTCTAATCCAGTAACTGTTTCAGTTAAAGTAGTTTGTTTAATTTGATCTTCTTTGGCTGATTTTAATATGGTTTCTTTAATGGGTTTTTGCATAAACAGTGAAAAAAATAAAGCAATGACAATAGTTATAAGTGAAATAATTCCCAAGGGACCACCAATATAAAAAATCACAAATACAAACAAAATGATAAAAGGCAAATCAACAATGGCTGTAACTGTTGCAGTGGTAAAAAACTCTCTTACACTTTCAAAAGACTGTAATCTACTTACAAACATTCCTGTTGATGCTGGTTTTTCATCTAGTTTTATATTTAGAAGTTGGTCAAATATTTTTGTGGACATCCTTATATCAGCTCGTTTACCAGCTTGCTCTATAAAATGCGCCCTAAGAAGTTTTAGAATAAAGTCAAAAAATAGCACAAGTGTGATTCCAGTGAGAAGAACCCATAAGGTATCCACTGCTTTATTGGGCAGTACTCTATCATATACATTCATGATGTATAAAGGAGTGGCAACAACAAATAGATTTATAAGAATGGCTGCAATGATAACCAACCAATAAATATAAATATTTTTTTTCATGGTTGACCAAAACCATTTTTTATTGTCTTTTATCGCAAGATCTTTATCTAGTCTTTTTTCAAAGTTATAGGCTGGTTTGATGATAAAAATATTACCTGTATATATAGCTTCAAGATTCTCATATGAGATTTTAGTTTCACCCGTACTTACTTGTGGCATGATTACACTTGCACTTTTGTATGTGGGGTTAAGATCAGTCAAAATACAGGCTTTATTATCTTTTAGTATTAAGACAACAGGCATAGCCAATAAAGAGATGTCGCTTAGTTTTCTTTTGACTGGTTTTGCAATAAGATCGATTCGTTTGGCTGATCGAATAAACATATCAGGGGTCATATATGAGTCATGTATAGCCAAGCCTGTAACCAAGGAATCTGCAGAGCTTATTCTTTTGTGGTATTTAGATAAAAAAAGTAGACACTCTAATAGAGTATCTACTTCTCTTAATTCTACTACCTTTTCAAAATCTTTAGTTAATTCACTTTCACTTTGGGTTTCCATGATAACTCTACTTTATTATTTAGGGATGATAACGAACTCCACTCTTTTAGATAATAATTGATTTTCAGTTCCATCAGGATTTGTTACAATATATTCTGATGATAAGCCATAAGCTTTATAAGTATTACTTACAAAATCACTATTGTCAGTTATAGTACTCACATCTAAGTTAGCACCATATCCTAATACTGTTTTAGCACGTTGAAGTGAAATAACTTGATTCAATTCAAACTTTCTTTGTACATCTTCAACACCTGCATACATAGATGAAGAATGACCTTCAACTTTAACTTCAGCTATTTCATTTTCATAAGCTTTGGTTACTCTAACCAATCGTGGGAAAATATCTCTGATTAGTTCTTTATAATCAGCTGACATTACTACACCAGAATCACTTAGTTTTAAAAATGACTCAGATAACTTTAAAGTCTTCGTAGTGATGTTATAAGTTAAAACATCACTTTGTAACTCATGTGAAAATTCTTTTAACATAGCTCCATTTAAAGTTAAGTCTGCACTCATAGCAGTAGTAGCAACTTTAACTGGTTCAGTTTTAGTCACTGTTTTCACTACTTCTGTTTTCATTTCAACTGGAGTTTCTTCAACAGGCGTCATAACTTCTGCTTTTTTCTCTTCCATTACTTCTTCAACCGCTTCAGTTTTTTCTTCCATTTTCTCAACTGGTTCTTCTGCAGGAGTTTCTTTTGGTTCTTCTTCCATTTTTTCTGCAGGAGCTTCAGGAGTAGAAGCAGGTTCTTCTTCAAGTAAATCACTCAACTCATCAATAGATGGGTCTTCTTTTTCTTTTTTCTTGGTGATAATTTGCATTTGTTTACACACTTGATCTTGAGAAGCCAATACTGTAGTATTTAAAGTTGAAAGGATTGAAAACATTTCATAATAAGCATCCAGTTGTACATACTCAGCATCTACTAGTGAAGTTTTTGAGTTATAAATATCACCTTCAGCGTTAAGAACATCTAGGAAGGTTCTAGTACCTCCCTCAAATTGATCTTGATAAATCGCTAGAATTTCTAAGTTATCAGATACATATTGTTTGAGTTCAAATATTTGTTCTTTGGATACTTGATAGTTATCATATGCCACTGTTAATCTATCTACCACATCTCTTGTAATAGTATCTAGTGTTTTTTGAGACTCTTGTAAAAATAGTATCTCTCTTTGTTTTACATTTGAATCTTTGTTTCCATTAAACAAATTATATTTTAACTCAATTCTACCACTATAAGTATTCGTACCTGTTTCATCACTTGTTAAATCTTCATCTAAAATAGCTTGTGCTTTAAAAGTAAGTTTGGGTAAAAAGTTTGATTTTTCTTGTTGGATTATAGCTCGTTGTTCTTTTATATTTTCTATTTGCTCTAAAATTTCATAGTTGTGTTTAAGTGCAAGTTCAATGATATCTTGAACACTTCCAGGAATGAGATTATCATTTAAGTTTGGTCTACAAATATATCCCTCAGGTTGCATTCCCACACTTTTTTCAAAGTTACTTAAGGCGTTTTTCTTATTTTTTTCTTCTTCAAGTAATTGATTTTTTGCAAAGTGCAATTTGGCACTTACTTGGATTCTGTTTAGAGACTCTCCACTGATTTCTTCATTTTGAGTGGCAGTCACCATATATTCATCATGAATACGTAGGTTTTCTGTAGTTAACATAGCAACTTCATCTGCTTTTACCATACCTAAATAAGCAGTGATACTTTCAAACATAATGTTTTCAACTCTGTTTCTATTGTTATATTCATTTGAAGTTGATTTTCTTCTGGCTTCTTCTATTCTTGCTGAA
>MAAG01000160.1 GCA_002163065.1 Arcobacter sp. 31_11_sub10_T18 | reverse complement strand
TTTAGAATTTAAAAAGTTTTTGATTTTACATCTTACAAATGCAGCACCTTTACCAGGTTTAACATGTGCATAATCTGTAATTTTATATGGAATTCCATCCACTTCAATCTTCATACCTTTTTTTAAATCACTCATTCCTAAAGCCATAAGTTCTCCTTAAATTTCAGCGTAAGCCACAGTATTTGCAGCTTCGATATTATTTAATTTTTCTAATAAGTTAGTGTTTACAGTTTCATCTACTAAAATCACTGCTAAAGCACTATCTTTTTTTCTAGATAATCTAAAGTCAGAGATATTAATATTACTATCTCCAAGAATTTGACCAACTTCACCAATTACACCAGGAACATCTGAATTTCTAATTAAAATCATATTTCCTTTTGGTTCAATATCAAATTCATAACCATTAATTGCTACAATTCTTTGAACATCTTCATTAAAGATTGTTCCAGAAATTGTATGAATTCCATTATCTGTAGTTAATTTAACGGTAACTTTGTTTTTATATCCACCTTGGTTTGAATAAGTTTCATTACTAATTGTAATTCCCTTTTCTTCAGCCAAGAAGTTTGCATTAACATAATTGATTTCATCTCCACAAGCGACGGAAAGTGCTCCAAGACAAGCAAAAGTACTAAGTGAGTCTAAATAATCTCCAATCTCACCTTCTGCACTAATACAAAGTGATCGAATTACACTTTTGTCAATTTGAGCACTTAGAAATGCCATTTTTTGAGTTAACTCAATATATGGTTTTACAAACGAAGGTATTTTGGATTCATCAATTGGTAAGTTTAGTGCATTTGGAAATGCGATTCCACGAGCAGCTTCAATAGCATTTTCAGCTGCTTGTTGTGCAATTTTTCGCTGGCTTTCTTTTGTATTTGCACCTAAGTGTGCAGTTACAGTAATATTATCTAAATCTAAAAGTGGATTAGAAGTAGCAGGTTCAGAAATAAATACATCAATTCCAGCCATTCCTATTTTCCCAGATTTTAAGTTATTGTATAAAGCTGCTTCATTGTATAAACCACCTCTTGCACAATTGATTAAAATCACGCCATCTTTCATTTTTGCAATTTCTTCTTCACCAATAATATTGATTGTCTCTTTATTTTTTGGTGTATGAATAGTAATAATATCACAAGCTAAAATATCTTCAAAGTTTTTTGTATACTCTATATCTAAATCTGTTGCTTTTGTTGAAGCTATATATGGGTCATAAGCCACAACATCCATTTCAAAAGATTTTGCACGAAGTGCAACTCGATGTCCTATATTACCAAATCCAATTACACCAAGTTTTTTACCAAATAATTCTTGACCATACCAATCTTCTCGTTTCCAGATTCTCTGTTCTTTTAACTGATTGTGTGCGTATGGTAGTTTTCTCATACAAGATAGAATATGTGTCATAGTCAATTCCACAGCTGCTATAGTGTTTGCAGTTGGAACGTTCATAGCAATAATCCCTCTCTTGCTACAACCTTCCATATCTACATTATCATAACCAACACCAGCTCTGATGATAGCTTTTAAGTTCACTGCTGCACTTAAAAATTTCTCATCAACATCTGTCGAACTTCTAGTTATTGCTACTTCTGCATTTTTAATAACATCTAAAAGTTCTGTTTTATCAATATCCGCTGCATAAATGTAATTTACATCTTCTGTAGTTTTTAATATGTCCAAGCCACATTCGTGTATATGGTCACAAACTACAATTGTATGTTTACTCATTCAAAATATCCTTGAATTATTTAATTTGGTCTTTTAATATATCACCTAACGTCATAGATGATGTGTCATTTACTGAATCTAAGATTTCTCTATTTTTTTGAGCTTCTAATCTTTTGATTGATAATCTGATTCTATTTCTTTTAGTATCAATGTTTACCAATACTGCTTCAATTTCATCACCAGCTTTCATATCAGCTTCTTCTAAAGGACCAAAGTCTTCTTTTCTTACTAATCCATCTAAATTATCAGAAATTTTAATAAATAAACCAAAGTCTTTTAAGTCTTTGATAGTTCCCTTGATAATATCACCCATTTTATGTTCAGCTTGGAATTTTTGAGCTGGAGATTCAGAGATTTCTTTAACACTTAAAGAAATATTTTCTTTCTCTCTATCAATTTTAATGATTTTAGCTTCAATTTCGTCACCTTTTTTATAAAGTGTTTTACATTTAGTATTGTTTTCCCAAGAAGTTTCTTCATTGTGTAATAAACCATCAACATCACCAATAGTAATAAAAGCACCAAAGTCAGTAATTGTTGCAACTTTACCATTAACAATATCACCAACTTTATTTTCTTTTACAAATTTAGCAAAAGGTTTTTCTTGAAGAGATTTTAAACTTACTCTTAGTCTTCTTTTATCAACATCAAGTTCAACAACTTCAACGTTAATTTCAGAACCAAGAACTAAAACATCTTTAGGGTTTTTAAGGTTTTTGTTCCATGAAATTTCAGAAACATGTAATAAACCTTCAATGTCATTTCCTAAATCAACAAATGCACCATAAGATTCGAAGTTAGAAACAGTAACAGTAATTGTATCACCTACATCTAATTCATCTCTGATTTCTTCCCAAGGATTTGGTAAAGCTGCTTTGATTGATAATGATAAATGTTGTTTTGTTTTGTCATAAGATAAAACAGTAACTGAAACTTCATCACCTTCATCATAATAATTTGCAGGATTTACTGGACCTTTGTAAGAGATTTCATTGTAGTTAACTAAACCATCAATTCCACCAATATCAACAAACATACCGTAAGAAGTAATTTTCTTAATGACACCATTTACTGGTTCATTTTTTTCTAAAATTTCAGCAACTTTAGTATCTTTTTCAGCTTTTCCATCTTCAATTAATTTTTTTCTAGAAACGATGATTGAACTTTGAGCTTCATTTACTTTTAAAACTTTAGCTTTAATTTTCTTACCAATTGCACCAATTGGTTTTAAGTATGATTGAGCCATAGGCATGAAGTATTCACAACCTTCTTCATCTTCAACAATAAAACCGCCTCTTTTTTTAACAGAAGTAATTTTACCTTCAATTGTAATGTCTTCTACATTTTCACCATGAAGTTTAATGAAGTCATCAAATTTTGCTTTTTGTAAAACTTTTCTATGCGAGATAGAAGGTCTTTCACCTCTTACACCAGTAATGATTACAGGAAGAATATCACCTGCTTTATATTTAACTTCACCATTTACTGTAATTTCAGATAAATATAATTTACCCTCAATTTTTTGACCTACATCAACAAGAACACTATCATCAGTAATTTCTACAATTACACCATCAACAACTGAGTTGTTTTCACTATTCTCGAAAGACTCATTAAGCATTTGCTCAAAATCAAAGTCTTCACCTATTTCAATATCTTCGATACCCATATTATTCCTTCGTATTAACCGTTATTTTCGGACGATTATATCGTAAAAATGCTTAAATGTATAGAATGGAAATATTTTAGTGATTAGAGTGACGTTTTTAAAGAGTTTGAGAGAGTATTTAAACTCTCTCTAGAAATAAGATTTAGAATTAAATTGTTTGAATTTTATCAACAACTTCTTGGATGATCCAATCAGGTGTTGAAGCGCCAGCAGTAATTCCACAGATATTTTTGTTTTTAAACCATGTCAAATCTACATCTGCATGGTTTTCAATTAAATAACTATCAGGGCAATTTTCCGCACATATGTCATGTAATTGTTTTGTATTTGAAGATTCTTTCCCTCCAATAACAACCATAACATCTACTTCAGCAGATAGCTCTCGTGCTGCTGCTTGATTTTCAAAAGTAGCATCACAGATGGTATTAAAAACTCGAACTTCTTTGTATTTTAAAATTAAAAAGTTCACAATTTCTAAATACTTTTCTTTCTTTTTGGTTGTTTGTGCAACGGTGGCAATTCTGTCATATTTAAAATTTATTTTGTCAAAGTCTTCAGGTTCAAGTACGGTATGAACATCATCACCGTAACTTTTAACACCTTTAACTTCAGGGTGAGTAGCATCTCCAAAGATAACAATACTATATTTTTCTTGAGACATTTTCTTCACAATTTGTTGTGGTGTTGTCACAAAAGGACAAGTTGCATTGATGATTTTTGCGTCTTTTTGTTTTAATAGTTTTAAATCATCTTTTGGAATACCATGTGTACGAATAATAACTGTATCATTATCTTTTACTTCTTCAAGAGTTGTGTATAAACCAATTTTAAAATTATCTTTTAGTCTATTGATTTCATCTTGATTATGGATAAGTGGACCCATTGTTGCAGAACTTGTATAGTTCTCAGCAATAGTAATGGCTCGTTTTACACCAAAACAAAAACCATAACTTGATGCTAGTTTTAATTTCATTTTAATTCCTAATATATCTTCGAAAACTTATTTCTTAAGTTCATTTAATAAGTCTTCAAAATTTGGAAAAGATGTTAAAATACAATCTGTATCATTAATATCCATTCCACAAAGTAGACCTGCAATTGCAAAACTCATTGCAATCCTGTGA
>MAAG01000039.1 GCA_002163065.1 Arcobacter sp. 31_11_sub10_T18 | reverse complement strand
GCTCACCCAATTGTTTGTCATAAGCATCTTTATGAAAACTGTTATTTTCATCAATATTCTTTTTAAACATTGCCAAAGCATTTTGTCTAAAGTGACTCTTAATAGGTCCTGTATTTAATAGTGATACAAAAATATTTGATCCATCAAGTTCAAGTCTTAAAGTATCAGTCAATCCTTCAATTGCATATTTACTCGCATTGTAAGCACCTCTATATTTTAAAGATATAAGACCCAAGACTGAACTATGCTGTATGATTTTCCCATGACCTTGTTTTCGCATAATTGGAATCACTGCTTGAGTTAACTCATGTAGTCCAAAAACATTGGTTTCAAATTGGTCTTTTAATACTTGCGTTTTTAGATCTTCAACAGCACCAGGTTGTCCAAAACCAGCATTGTTAAAAACCACATCAAGTGTTCCTTTGGTTACTTGCAGAATTTCTTCCAGTGTTTTATGAATTGTATCATGTTTGGTTACATCTAAAAGATAAGATGTAAAACCAAGATTTTTAAGTTTTAATACATCTTCTTCTGTTCTTGCTGTTGCAAAAACTCTAAATCCTTGCTCTTTTAAAAGTATTGCCGTTGATAGACCAATTCCACTAGAACACCCTGTGATTAAAATATTGGTCATATTAATAAGTACCTAGTAAAACTTCATCTAAAGCTCTTTTAGGTACGCAGTGTTCATCTTTATCATTTCTATAATAGTTTGTATCATTGTCTTGTACATCAACCACATTTAAAACTTCATTTTCAATACCAATGGCAATTCCAAGTACCGGTTCTAAATTTGAAGCTAAGTTAAACTCTTTTTTACAAAACTCTTTATCAATAGAGGCCAAAGCACATCCAGCATAACCTTTGATTCGTGAAGCCAAAAGAATAGTTTGTAAACTAATACCTGCATCAACCATTACAAATCCATCAATTGAAGTGTCATTGACTAATACAATAAAAGCACTTGGTTGTTCATCCTCACTTTGATCCCATGAAGTTAGGTGAGCTGCCCACTTAACTCTATCTGCCATCTCTTTTACTATTTTTTTATCATTTATAACGATATACTTTAGAGGTTGCATGTTTTTTGCACTTGAAGTTACTCTTGCTAAATCTACGATATCTATCAAGTCTTGTTTTGAAATTGTTTGATTTTCTTTAAATCTTCTTGTACATCTTGTTTTATTAATAAGTTCTTTAAAATTGTTAAAATCCATTTAATTTTCCTTTGTCTGAATAAATGGTATGATACCAAATAACAGAAGAAGTTAGTACTTAAATAGTACAAGTTGTGCTTCATAGCTTCTAAATTTTACTTAATCATATTGAAATATGTTTAAATAAAATTTAGAAGCTAGGGAGTGTAAACTGTACTACCTGCAAGGAAAACAACTACAAGGCATCTTGAAAAAGAAATAAATCAAAATTAGCTACGGCTAGTTTTAATTAATTTCTTTCCCAATCTGCTCTTTTATTTATTTTTTTAAGTATTAACTTATTATTTTATTTGGTATTATATCTAATACTCGTAAAAAATTTCATCATATGGATCACATTATGGATAAAATAGTCATCTTAAGCGGAGCAGGATTATCTGCACAAAGTGGAATATCAACTTTTAGAGATACCAAAGGTTTATGGGAAGAATATGATATCGAAGAAATTTGTATGTCTGGTTGTTTAAACTGGAATTATGATGAAACGATACATTTCTATAATTTACGACGTGAAGATATTCAAGATAAGTTACCCAATCATGCCCATGAAAAAATAGCAAAACTCAAAAAAGAATTTCCTGATCAAATTGAAGTGATTACTCAAAATGTTGATAATCTTTTAGAGAGAGCAGGGTGTCCTGACACTTTACATCTCCATGGATTTTTACCTGAACTTCGATGTATGGAATGTGACGATATTGTAAATATATCTTACGATGAACAAGATGAATCAAACAGCCACTGTGAAAAATGTAATGGCCAGATGCGACCCAATATCGTCTTTTTTGGTGAACCAGCACCTAGATATGAAGAGATGTATAATATATTGGAGCGATGTGGTTTACTTATAATCATAGGTACAAGTGGAAATGTTCTAGATGCCAATTATTTGGCACAATATGCAGATATTGCCATTCTTAATAACTTAGAACCAAATGATGTCATTACTGAAGAAGTATTTGATCAGATTTACTATGAAAATGCTACAACTGCTATTGATAAAATAGAAATTGATATACGAAATTATATAGAAAATGGAACAATTTGAATTTAAAAAAATTACTAGATGATGAAGTAAACTCAAGAAATAACAAAGACGAACTCTGTATAGAAACCAGACCTGACCCCCTTATCATTGCTAAAAAACACAATGATGAATATATAGCCCTTATATGTGCACTTTTTGCTTATGGTAAGGCTTCTTTTATTGTAAAGTTTTTGTCTACCCTAGACTTTGACTTATTAAACCAAAGTGAAAATAAAATCAAACAAACATTAAAAAATCACTATTATAGGTTTCAAAATAGTGAAGACATTATTTCTTTTTTTATAGCGCTAAAAAGACTCAAAATAAAGCATACTTTAAATGAGCTTTTTTTAATTGGATATAAAAAAAATCACAATGTTTTAGAGGGAATTGAATACCTCATAGAAGAAATAAGAGAAACCAATCCTCATGTCTCCCAAGGATACAACTTTCTAATTGGACAAGCTTTAAAACGTGACAAAGAAGGGAATATCAAACTAATCGGAAATGCACCTTATAAAAGATGGAATATGTATTTACGATGGATGGTACGAAATGATGAGCTTGATATGGGACTTTGGAAAGATGTAGATAAAGCTGATTTAATTCTGCCACTAGATACCCACACTTTTAATGTCTCAAAAAATTTGGGAATGTTGGAGCGAAAAACTTACGATTTAAAATCTGCACTTCTGATAACTGAAAAGTTAAAAGAGTTTGATAAGAGCGATCCTATTAAATATGATTTTGCACTATATAGACTTGGGCAAGAGAAGCTATTATAAGCCTACAAATAAGCTAATATTTTAAAATTCTAAAATTTAATCAAAGAAGTTAACTTCATAGGGAAATACATGATAGAGCTAAACAACATGCAATTTAGTTGGAAAGAGACATTAATATTAAATATTGAACATTTACGCATTTGTGCCAATGAAAAGGTCTTTATCCAAGGGGAGAGTGGTTCTGGTAAAAGTACCCTTTTAAATCTAATGGCAGGAGTGATTACCCCTCAAAAAGGTAATGTGATTATTAATAACAAGCAATTAAATACTATGAAGAATGCCCAAAGGGATAACTTTCGAGCAAACCATATTGGGTTTATTTTTCAGCAATTTAATTTAATACCTTATTTAAATCTTATTGAGAATATAATCCTGCCGTGTAAATTTAGCCTCTCAAGAAAAGAAAAAGCCCTAAAACATTCAAAAAGTTTAGAAGAAGAAGCTATTAGACTATTGGGTAACTTGGGTATTAATGCCTCTGCAATACTCTCCCGAAATGTAAATGAACTAAGTATTGGACAACAACAACGAGTTGCCATTGCTAGAGCTTTGATTGGTTCTCCTGAAATTATTATAGCTGATGAACCTACCAGTGCATTGGACAGTAAACACAAAACCTCTTTTGTGAAAATGCTCTTTGATGAATGTGAAAAAGAGAAGATTACTTTGATATTTGTAAGTCATGATGAAAGTTTAAAAAGTCATTTTCAACGCTGTATCAAACTCTCCTCTATCAATAGTGTTAAATCAGAAGAGGTGGAATAATGTCTATATTTACATTGGCTTTAAAGAGTATTCAAAGTAGAAAGGCAACTTTTCTTCTTACTTTTATTAGTATTGCATTAAGTGTTATGCTGCTATTAAGTGTTCAGATTATCAAAAAAGAGGCAAACTCTGGCTTCATGCAGACTATTTCAGGTACGGACTTAATCATAGGTCCTAAGAGTTCCCAAATTGAACTGTTGCTCTACTCTGTATTTCATATAGGTACACCCAATACTCTTATGGAGTATAAAAGCTATGAAAGAATTCAATCTAACAAAAAGGTTAAGTGGGCGATTCCTATTTCACTGGGCGATTCTCACAAAGGGTATAAAGTAGTTTCAACCAATGAAAACTTCTTTAAACACTACTCCTTTGCCAATGGAAAAAAAGTTGAGTTTACTCAAGGCAAAGTATTCGAGGATATGTTTCATGTGGTATTGGGTCATGAGGTAGCAAAAAAGCTTAATTATAAAGTAGGAGATAATATTGTCCTCTCTCATGGTGATGCAGAGGTAAGTTTTGTGCACCATGATGAACTGCCCTTTAAAGTCTCTGGAATTCTTAAACCCACTCATACCCCCATTGATAAAACCCTTATAGTGACTCTACATGCTATGGAAGCCATACACGATGACTCCCCTAATCACTTTATGCTTAGACCTATAAAGAAGAAGTCCCAACAACATGATGTTCATAATGAAGATGAAGAACATCACGATGAAAGTCATGAGAAAGAACACAACGAGCACGAAGAGCATCTTGACCATGAGAATACTCAAAGTTCAGTAAAAGCATTTAAAGAGAACCTTTCCCATAAAATTGCTAAG
>MAAG01000184.1:3819-4716 GCA_002163065.1 Arcobacter sp. 31_11_sub10_T18 | reverse complement strand
TGATGATGAATAGTACCTTGAAAGTTTTACTTTTATTATGTCTTAGTGTTTACTCACATGCACAATCTAATTTTTCTAATCCCAAACCAAGCTTTGAAAATCCTAGGAAAGTAGTGGTTCAATTGTATTACTCTGATATTAAAAGAGTAAATCAAACTTTAGGAATGATTTACAATATTCTAAAAGAATATCCCAGCGAATCATTAAAAGTTGTAGTAGTTACTTATGGACCTGGAATGAGAGCCATAAAAAAAGATTACGATAAACATACCTTATCTCGAATCCAATCACTTATGGAATACGATGTTGAGTTTATAGGATGTCGAAATACCATGGAGAGTATGCATTGGAAAGATGAAGACTTTATTGAAGATGTTTCTTATGTTCAAGCAGGAATTGTGGAGCTAATTGAGCGGAAAGTTAGCGGGTTTATTGGGGTAAACCCATATTGAGTTTATTTTGAAGGAGGAGAAATGAGTAAAAAAGTATTGGCTTTTATAATGTTATTTGTTTTTAGTATTCATCTATTTGCTACAAAAGTATCCAAAGAGGAATGTTTGAGTAAAAGTGCAAGTTTTATTTTTGCAGGTGGTGAATGTATCCAATATTATGAAGCCCAAGGGGATGTTGAAAATACATTAAATATCATAGTTCATGGTGCATGGGAAAAAGGTACAAATACACTCGCCAGATATACTCCTTTTGCTCAAAATATTGCAATGAGCACTGATATCACAAGTATTGCAGTAGCGCTACCAGGATATTCAAAATCATCCACTAATAAATTTGGCGCTTTAATAGGACAAAATGGTAAACCTTCCTTGGCTGCAGATAAAGAATATATAGTTTTTATGACAGATCTAATTATTGAGTTAAAAGAAAAATATAAAGCTTCAA
>MAAG01000184.1:2485-3658 GCA_002163065.1 Arcobacter sp. 31_11_sub10_T18 | reverse complement strand
GACACTGTAGATAAAGATACAAAATTTCTTTTGATTTATGGAACAAAGGACACTGTTTCCAAGCCCAAATTTACGAAAGACTTTTATACTTTAGCCATCCAAAAAGGCTTAAATATAAAACTGGTTAAAGTTGAAGGCGCACCCCATCTTGATCTAGATATGGCAGATACTTCAGTTGATGCAATTATTGAGTTATTAGACGACTAGTATCATACTGAAAAGGACTATTATGAATAAAAAAACACATATAGAATTTAATTTAAACAACTTTTTATTGGCTATTTCTTTTTTATTTGATAAGGTTGAGAGTAAAGTTTATCAGACAAAAGCCAATCATTCAAAACGAGTAACTTATTTATGTCTCAAGATTGGCGAAAAGTTTAATCTAGATTTTGAGCAAATGTCGGACTTGTGCTCTTATTCATTATTGCATAATAATGGTTTGTTTCAAGCATATCAAACCATCAAACATAACTGTGAAATTTCTGAAGAAAATATCAAAGGACTGCCTTTTTTAAACGCCCAAAAAAATATATTACTCTATCAACAAGAACGTTATGATGGAAGTGGATTATATGGATTAAAGGAAGAAGAAATTCCTTTGTTCTCTCAAATAATTGCCTTCTCATCCTACCTTGATAGACAATTTGATTTGACAAATGAGAGTAAAAAAAATAAAGATGGTATAAAAAAGTTTATTAGGACAAATGAAACCAAATTATTTAGTCAAGACTTGTGCGAAATATTTTGTGATGAACTAAGCACTCAAGTTGGTTTTTGGCTTGATGTACAAGACGAAAATACAATGTTACAATATATCTATCAAACACTCCATGATTTTACTGCTGTCATCACCTATGAAGAGTTACTTGAAATTACAAAAAATATCAGTTTAATTACAAGTCGAAATTCAAAATTACTTTCTAGTGCTGAACGAATGCTAGATTTTTATTCTTTTGAACACAAAGACAAATATACTTTTTTAATTGCAGCATCTCTTATGGATATGGGTAAGTTAAGTATTGCTTCTGAGAGCATAAATAAAATACCAGAACTAAATAAAGATGAGTATGAACAAGTTAAATCCTATCCTTATTTTACGCAAAAAGTTTTATCAAATATCATGGGTTTTAAAGAAATAAGTATTTGGGCAGGACGTATTCAAGAAACATT
>MAAG01000184.1:561-2421 GCA_002163065.1 Arcobacter sp. 31_11_sub10_T18 | reverse complement strand
TCAATATTATATATTTATAATGCCCTTAGATCTGAGCGCGTTTATAGAGAAAAACTTGATCATTTTGAAGCTATAACGATCTTAAAAGAGATGGGGAAAAACGGAAAACTTGACAGGGCTATTATTGAAGATATCAATAATATTTTGATTCCAAGTAATAAAGAAACCCTACTAACTTAGATATTTAGTGTTTTCCATTTGTAATTGAATCATCTACTGGATCTAGATGTATTGAGATAATCCAATCTCTATTTTCATCCAAACGTTTAATTTTACGTTCAATTGCATCACTGGTACGATGTGCATCCATTAAGGTGATTAAAGTATCAAAAACCAAATGAGTATCTACAAAAGTTTGATGTCCTGCTTCTCTTGTCTTTAACATATGATAACCATTGACATCTTTTTCATTTGTAATGATGCCTTTAATATCTTCAACTATCTTTTCATCAAGTGAATGGTCAAGTAATATTAATACTCCATCTTTTATTAAGCCATAAGCTGAATACATAATATAAATAGAAATTCCACCACCAATGATGGCATCTACTATCTCATATCCAGTAAATTGTATGATAATAAGTGAGACTAAAACAGCTCCATTTGAATACATATCTGTTTTATAATGTAATGCATCTGCTTTGATGACCATACTATTAGTTTCAAGTGCAACTTTGTTTAAATAATACACCAACATCAATGTAATGATTATTGAAATAGCCATAACTATTAAAGAAATATTTATATAAGAAGTAATTTCATTGTTGATTGCTTTTAGTACAGCTTGATAGAGTAAATAAAGACCAGAAACACTAATAATGCTTCCTTCAATTACTGAAGCCAATGCTTCTATTTTACCACGCCCATAATTGAATAGTTCATCTGCAGGTTTTTCAGAGTTTTTGATGGCAAAATAATTAAAAATTGAGACAAAAAAATCAAGAACTGAATCAATAGCTGATGCTAAAACTGCAACTGAGCCACTAGCTATTCCAATAAAAAGTTTGATGAGAGTGAGAAGTGCCGCAACTGAACTTGAAACAATAGTTGCTTTTTTTTGAGGACTCATGTTTGCCCTTTAAGATTGTTTGATGAAGAACTTATAAAAAGATATTCAATCTTTCTATAAGCCCTTTAAAGTAGAAGTATTATTTACTTTCTACAAATGCTTTTATTCGTCTAATACCTTCTTCAATTGTAGCTAAATCAGTTGCAAAAGAGAATCTAAAGTAACCCTCAGTTCCAAAAGCAAGACCAGGTACAACTGCTACACCTTTTTCTTCTAGAAGTTTTGAAGAGAAATCCATAGAATCATTTGTCACTTCTTTGATATTTACAAAAAGATAAAATGCCCCATCCGGATTAACACAGGTAATTCCCTCAATTGCATTAAATTGAGCAACTGCGATATTTCTTCGCTCTTCAAATGCATCTTTCATCATCTTGATACTATCATCTGCATGTCCATCTAAGGCTGCAATTGCAGCGTGTTGAGTGATTGAGTTTACATTTGACGTACATTGACCTTGAAGTTTGATCATTGCTTTAACAAGTTCAGTTTTTGGAGTTGCTATATAACCAAATCTCCAACCTGTCATGGCTACAGATTTACTTAAACCATTTATTGTAACTGTTCTTTCATACATATCTGCACTTACTTCAGCTGCAGCTGTAAAAGTTTTTCCATCATACATGATTTTTTCGTACATTTCATCTGAAAATACCAAAATATCAGTACCTTCAAGTACTTTTCCAATAGCAGTTAACTCTTCTTTAGAATAAACTGCACCTGTTGGATTTGAAGGTGTATTTAAAAGTAAAATGGTTGTTTTTGGAGTAATAGCTGCTTTAATTTGCGCT
>MAAG01000184.1:0-463 GCA_002163065.1 Arcobacter sp. 31_11_sub10_T18 | reverse complement strand
AGGAATAATTACTTCATCACCTTCTTTAATTAGAAGTTGAAAAAGGTTAAATAAAGAGTGTTTAGCTCCATTACTGATTACTACATGTCCTAATTCATAGTTTAATCCATGATCTCGTTTTAATTTATTAATAATAGCTTGCTTGGTTTCAACAATACCTTCAACCGCGGTATACTTGGTATGACCATCTCTGATAGCTGTAATTGCAGCTTCTTTGATTACGTCTGGTGTATTAAAGTCAGGTTCCCCTGCACTAAAACTAAGTATGTCTTTTCCTTCAGCTTTTAGCTCTCGAGCCAAAGCTGTGATAGCCATAGTCACAGAAGGAGAAAGATTGTCCATTCTATTTGCTAATTTCATTTATGCTTATCCTATTATTAAATTTAATGGATTTTATCAAAAAGTAACTTAATAAAAATGCCTAAAAAGCTATTTTTTTGATACAAGTGTATATATTGTGTAT
>MAAG01000093.1 GCA_002163065.1 Arcobacter sp. 31_11_sub10_T18 | reverse complement strand
ATAAATATCTTAGTCTTCCTATGATTGGATAATTTACTAATAGTTGGTGTTTTCTTTGTACGTATTTATCATGGATAAACCATACGATCATTATTACTAAAAAGACCAATAATCCAATTGTTCCTGTTCCCATCTTTTCTTTCCTTCATTTTCTTCTTAAGTTTGCTTATCAATTTAAAGTCACTTTACAACATAGTTTAAATTACTAACTTATCAAGGAGATTAGTAAGATTGAGGGGGACAAATTCAAACTATGCTGTAAACTAATTTCGTGTGCTTATAACAAACCCTTTTCTTTAAAGTATTTTTTTGCACCTTTATGTTGAGGAGCACTTAAACCATCAAGTAATGATTTTTTGGTGATATGTGAGTAAGCTGGATGCAGTTGTTTAAATGTTTCAAAATTATCTAAAATTGCTTTGACCAGGGTATAAACCGCTTTTCCAGATACATCTGAATTTGTAACCAAAACGGCTTTAGCCCCATAGGTCTTTGTCTCTTCAGGATTACCTTTATACATTCCAGCTGGAATTGATGATCGTGTATAATAAGGATATTTTTGTAAAAGTTTATATATATTTGAGCCTGTTATTGAAACCAATTTGATATCAACAGAATTTGATGCATCAATAATATTTTCAGTTGGATGTCCTACCATATAAAAGTAACCATCAATTTTATTATCTCTTAAAGCATCAGGCATTTCTGAGGCTTTTAAGGAACTTGCAAATTTTAAAGTAGCTTTGTCAATATTACTTTCTCTAAATAATAAATTGGTACTAGACTCTTGCCCACTACCTAAGTTTCCTATATTAATTCTTTTGCCTTTTAAATCAGCCAAAGAATTGATATTGGCATCCCGTCTGGTAACGAGGGTTAATAATTCAGGATAAATAGCCATTACTGATCTGAGTTTTTTAACTTTTTTATTTTTAAAAGTTCCAATTCCATTTGCAGCTTGATAAACCACATCACTTTGAACCAATCCAAAGTCAAGTTCATTGTTTTTTATGGAATTTATATTATAAACAGAGCCATTTGTAGCTTCAACTGAGCATCGAAGTTGAGTTGTTTTGGTATATTGATTGACTAAATTACAAATTGCACCACCAGTTGGGTAATAAGTTCCTGTAACTCCACCTGTTCCAATAGTGATAAATTCTGCTGCTAAGGCAGGTAAATATAGTATTCCTATCAATGCAAAACTTGCAATTCTCATGTTAACTCTTTCCTTCTTTCCTCATACGAGTTTCTTAGTATAAAATATAAAAATGAACTGAAAAGGATTTTTTATGTCACAAGAAATAAAACTCATATTCAGGTCATTTTTTTATGAAATGATTGCGTCTGTAAAACTAGGAAAACAAAATAATTGAAAGTAAATGAATCTCTTTATTTACGTAGTTTTTCTAAAAGAAAGGAATTATTATGACTTATGTTATAAAAACTATTGATGAACTTAATCCAGCTGGAAGTATACAGTCTAATTATAAGAAAATCAAACAAAATGAATTGAATAATTTAACCAATAACAAAATATATAAGCTAAATTCTTCATGGATTTTTGATGAAAATAATGCAGTTGTCATTTCTCCTTCTAAACGATTTTATTTAACACAAAAAGAAATACTTTTTCTGAAGATGTTGGTTAAAAATGAAAGTATTACAACCTATCAAGAAATGATGGATATCTTATGGCAAGGTAAAGATGAAGTTTCTTTAAATGCAGTTCGCTCTTTTACCAAAGATATTAAAAAGAAACTACCTCCAAAAATATTAAGAAACTTCCAAGATGTTGGTTATAAATTAGATTTATAGTAAAATGTGCTCAAAGGTAAATAATGAGATATTTTATAGTTTTTATACTTTTTTTTAATACTTTTTTATGGGCAAATACTTCTAAAAGTGTGCTTATTTTAAACTCTTACCATAAGGGGTTTGAACTAAGTGATACTATCATTAGAAATATTGAAAAAACATTTTATTCTTACGAAGATATTGATATTGATATATTATATATGGATTCGAAAAAAATATACTCAAGAGATTATAAAAAAGAGTTAAGTAAGTTATACTCTTTGCAATTAAAAAATAGAACCTTTGATTTAATTATTACTATTGATAGATTTGCCTATAAATTGGCAGTGAAAAACTTCAATGACCTCTTTCCCAACAAACCCATGTTACTTTTTATTGGAGTTGAACAATATTCCCAAGAGTTGGCACGAGTATACAATTTAGATAACAGAATCAATGGTATCATTCAAAAACTTCCCATTAAAGATAATATTGATTTAATTTTTAAGTTCATTCCCAATTTAAAAAAGTTGTATATTTTAAATGATCGAAGTCCCAATGGAAATGACAGTAGTCCTTTTATTAGAGATGCTATTAATAAAGTAAAACATAAAGTTAAAGTTGAGTATTTACGTGATGATTCTTTAGAGAGTTTCAAAGAATATTTTTCAGAGTATAAAGAAGATGAAGCCATCTTATTTATACGTTTTTCTAATGATTATGATGGGGGGTTTTATAAAACAAATGAAGTCTCACGTGCTATGGATGAATTTAAACTACCTGTATTTGTGACGGATACTCTTTTTATGGAAAAAGGAGCTTTGGGTGGAAAGCTTATTTCCATTGAAAACCTAGGCGTTGTTACCAGTAAAAAAGCCATTGATATTTTATATAAAAAAGATTATCAATTAGAAGTTTCGACAAATGAAGATTTTGAATATATTTTTGATGCCAATAAGTTAAAAGAATTTGGTTTATTTCTCCCAAAAGGTTTGAAAAACTACACTTTAATTAACGCTCCTGTTAGTTTTTTTGAAAAGAATAGAAACCTTATCAACATTGTTTTTTTAGCAACACCTATTTTATTGGTGGTAATTTTTGGTCTTCTACAAGCTTTGTATGAAAAACAGCAAAGTTCCAGAAAATTGAAACAAAGAGTTAAGTTTGATAAAGCCTTGTTAAATGCAATTGAATCTCCAATTTTTTGGCAAGATAAAGACGATATTGTATTAGATGCCAATGCCAAGTTTTGTGAACTTATACAAGTGTCCTATGATGAGCTTTTAGGAAGTAAATTGTTGGAGTTTTATCACAGTACTTATCAAACCAATTGTATTATTGATTATCTTCACGAGTTTGAAAATGGAAAACTTGAGAACTCACAAATTGTTATGAAAAATGCTAATTATGAGAAAAAAATATACTTTCTTAATCAAACAAGATCTGAGCAGGGTATTGTAACTATTTTCACTGATATTACAAAAGAAAAAGAGATTGAATTAGAAAAAATAAAACATACTCAATATATGATTCAACAATCAAAACTAGCAGAAATTGGAGAAATATTTTCTTCAATTGCCCACCAATGGAAAGCCCCTTTGGTGGAGATTACTTCCTTAGCACAAGACATGTTTTTTTCAGGAAATACTTCAGAAAAAGAAGAAGACAGTTATCATATTAATAATATTATGATTCAAGCTAAGTATATGACCAGTACTATAAATGATTTTCAAGACTTTATTATGCCTTCTCAAAAAAAGACTATATTTAACGTTCCTATTACAATAGAATCTATGTTAAATATCGTTAAACACAATATGAAATATAATTATATCCATATTGAAATGGACATAAAAAATAGCAAAAACTTAAATGTATATGGATATGAGAATGAATTTATGCAAGCTATTTTAAACATAATTAATAATGCTAAAGATGCCTTGTTAAGTAATACTGAAAAAAATAGAAAAATAATCATTAAATTAAGAGATAAATTAAATGTTCTAGTGATTGATATTATCGATAATGGTTATGGGATTTCAAAAGAAGCTTCAGGTAAAATCTTTTTACAATACTTCTCAACTAAAAAACAAGGTCATGGAATTGGTTTGTACATGACAAAATTGATTATTCAAGATAAACTGGGTGGGAAGATTAAATATAAACGAATCAGAAATGGTTCTTGTTTTAGAATTCAATTGAGGTTACATCATGAAAATATTAGTGCTTGAAGATAATGAAGTTTTATCTAAAGTAATCAAAACCGGTTTAGAAAAAGAACACTATAATGTTGATTGTTTTTTTGATGGAGATGAAGCACTTGATGCCATTAACAATGGTTATAACTGTTTTATACTAGATATTAACGTTCCTTCACTTGATGGTATTAGTGTGTTGAAAAATATACGAGACTACTGTGGGGATGTACCTGTACTTATAATTAGCTCTAATCATGAGTTAGAAAAAATTAAGACATCTTATGAAAAAGGTTGTAATGATTATATTAAAAAGCCTTTTTTCATTTACGAGCTTATACAAAAAGTAAAAAACTTATGTAAAATCGAGAGTAAAATCATCAGGTTTAATGATGAATGTAATTATTGTTTTACAGAACATATCCTTTATGATAAAGGGGAAAAAGTAATTCTTGCAAAAAAAGAGATACTCTTTTTAGAGCTCTTTATACATAATCTTAATAGAATCGTGACTTATGAAGAACTTGAGACTTATGTGTGGGAAGGTGAAATTACAAATTTAGATAATATTCGGGCACTCATTAAAAGATTAAGAAAAAAACTACCAGATAACAGTGTAAAAATAGTAACAGGCTTAGGTTATACTTTGTGTTCTGGAGTAGAGTTACGATAATCTCTGTTTCCAAAAATATGATTAAAAAAAAGGCCTCCTTTTATAAAAGGAGGCCTTTTTT
>MAAG01000060.1 GCA_002163065.1 Arcobacter sp. 31_11_sub10_T18 | reverse complement strand
CAAAATGGTTTGATGGATTTTTTTAAATATTTAAACAAAGAAAAAAAAGATGTACAACCCATTAACGTAAATTCTGATGATGAAATTGGAATGATGGCAAAAGTTATCAACGAAAAAATTGTACTGGCAAAAAAAATAATTGATGAAGATATCATTAAAAGATCAAAAGAGTTAGAGCAATTGGCAAATAACTTAGAACTTGAGGTTGCTACTAAAACAAAAGAATTGTTGTTGTTAAATAACTCACTTGAAGATAAAATAAAACTGGCTATTGCTGAAAATAGAAAAAAGGATGAGTTGCTTTCTCATCAATCAAAATTGGCCGCCATGGGTGAAATGATGGGAAATATTGCCCATCAATGGAGACAACCTCTTAATGCTCTAGCTGGAAATATTCAAATGATTGATATGGATTATGAAGATGAACTTATCAATGAAGAATATGCCCAAAAGTTTATTGCAGATAATATGGTTTTGATAAATTTCATGTCAAAAACTATAGATGATTTTAGAAGCTTTTTTAATACTGATAAATTGAAGAAAAATTTTAAAATCATATCCTGTATTGAAAAACCTATGAATATATTAAAACCACAATTAAAAGAGTTTGATATTGATTTCCAATTATCAGGGGTTGATTTTTCTCTTTATGCTAAGGAAAGTGAACTTCAGCAAGTTATATTAAATATTATCAATAATGCAAGAGATGCCTTGGTTCAAAACAAAATCCCAAATGCTCATATTCATATCACAAGTTCAGTGCTTGATAACGTGGGCATTATTATTATTGAAGACAATGCGGGAGGAATTCCTTCTGGCGTGATTGAGAGAGTATTTGAACCTTATTATACTACCAAAGAGCAAGGCAAGGGTACAGGGATAGGATTGTATATGTCAAAAACAATTATTGCAGATAATATGCAAGGGAAATTAAGCGTATCAAACACAAAAGATGGAGCTCGTTTTGAAATTAACTTACAATTAAGTGAGGGTATTAATGCTACATAAGTTTATAAAAATATATTATCATAAAATATTAAATAAAAATTTATGTATACTTATTGTAACATTAAAAAAAACTAGGTATTCAGGTGAACTTTAAAAAAATTTCTCTTCTCCTCTTATTCTTAATACTACTACCATTGGCTATTTATACGATACAGGACAAAACTGAAGTTGAAAAAATAGCTCTCAAAGAATTTGATTTTTTTTCCCATAACTTAACAGATAATGAAAAAATATTCGAAAAACTCTTCCAGAATTTAGATGAAGAGATGCATACACTTAAAAAAAATAGTTACTTTAAAAATTTTGTGAAAGAGAAAGAAGATAGAAAAGAAGTTGAACTTTTATTTTTAGAAATCTTAAAAAAAATACCAGAACTTCATCAACTAAGATATATTTATAAAAACGGGAATGAAATAATAAGAGCGCAACGAGAAGCAGGTTCAAGTTTTTTAGTAGAAGAGAGTCAGTTACAAAATAAAAAACATCGATATTATTTTAACAATATTATGCAGTCAAATAGTAATCATATGTATTTGTCTAAAATTGATGACAATATTGAAAACAATGTTGTGCCCATACCGAATGATAAAACACTTAGAATTGGAATTCAAGTTTTAGTTAATGAGCGCAAAGAAGGTATTCTTGTTGCAAATATTAAAATGGAGAAAATAAATATTATGGAGGGTGCGTTTTTACAGAGCTTTAGAGTTGATATGCATAAAAATATTTACATCGCATACTAACAAATTTATTCTTGAGCGATTATCCACTCACAAGCTTCAATAATCACTTCTACTTCGCTGTTTGCAACAAAACGTTTATCTAAAATATCAACACCACTAATATCAGCTATACTTACATGACCACTAATAAATGACTTAATCGAAATGTTTTTTTTCTTGTGTGCCCAAAATTTACATTTGTATGCTAACTCATAAACATTGATGGTCGCAGTATTTTTTGATAAATGACCACTGTCTAGGTGCAAATAAGTACAAGTTAAAATGGTGTCATCAATGGATATCTTGATATTTCTGGCTTCTTTGATTCCCAATATTTTATTTAATAATTGTTCTGAAATTTTCATTTGATTCCTTAACATTTTAGCTCTCATTCCACAATAGTCCTGATTGTCTTTGCTTTCACAAAATAATCTACAGGGTTTATCTAAATCACATCTCCACATATTAAGTACTTATTCCTTTACATAAATATATTTCGTTTAACTTTCATTAATATACGATTTACAAAAGGTTAAACTGGACATTTTATACTTCTATTGTAACAAAATTAAAGGAGTTTACAATGAATAAGAAAATAATTTTAGGAACAATTGCTGCAGCTGTAGTTGCAACATCACTTTTTGCAGCGGCAAAAAACCACAACTCACCTTATATGGATGAAAAGAGTAGTTTTGGGCATAGTAAAAAAATGAAACATGGTGGGTTTAATATGAAAAAAATGATTAAAGCTCTCAACTTATCAGAAGATCAAGAGACCCAAATCAAAACTATAGTGTTAAAACATAAAAATAATAAAATCAAAATGTCGGACGCTTTTACAAAAACTGATTTTGACAAAAGTAAGTTTATACAAATTGCTTCACAAAAAAGGGAGAATATGATAAAATCTAAGGCAAATATGATTGAAGAAGTTTATACTGTATTAACTCAAGAGCAAAAACTACAGCTTAAAGTATTAATGGATTTAAAAATGAATAAAATGATGAGTAAAAGGTCTAGTAGTGATAAATATAGCTATGGTCGAGGATGATGCTGAATTAGCACTTGTTCTCACCCAATATCTAGCAAAGTTTAATATCAAAGTAACCAATTATGAAGATCCATATCTGGGATTAAGCGCGTTAAGAATGTATGACTATGATTTGGTCATATTAGACTTAACCCTTCCTGGAATGGATGGATTGGATGTATGTAAAGAAATTGTTAAAAATCATGATATTCCCATCATCATATCTTCTGCACGAAGTGATTTAACTGATAAAGTCATCGCACTTGAATTGGGAGCTGATGATTATTTACCCAAACCTTATGACCCACGAGAACTTGAAGTTCGAATTAAAAGTATTCTTAGAAGATACAATCATAGTATAAATGAAAAAATAAAAGAATCTCTTTTTGTTTTAAATGATGATAAAAAAGAAATCACTAAAAATAAAACATCCTTAAAATTAACAGCTGCTGAGTATGAAATACTATCCTTATTGATTAAAAGAGAAGGGTTTGTTATCTCAAGAGAAGATATTTTTGAAAACTCTAATGTATTAAATTCTGATTATGAAAGCTCTGGAAGTTTGGCGGTAATTATTAATCGAATTAGGCAAAAAATAGAAGAAAATCCAAAACAACCCAAATATTTCTTAACTGTAAGAGGTATGGGATATAGGTTTATACAATGAAAAGAGAGTCAATATTTTTTACAATAACAATTTCCTTTGTTATCTCAATGTTATTAGTGATGGTGAGTTTTTCAATTATTATTCATAATAAACAAACTTTTAAAGAAAAACATCTTAAAAAGAAGTATCTTCCAATTGCTGGAAAACTTTTACGTACCTTTAAACGCTCTGGAATTACACCAAGGTTTATTGAAGACTTAGAGATTTTGAATTTAGAGTATATTCATAATAAGAAAGTACGTACGGCATTATTATACAATCCTCAAACCAGAGTGCTTTTTCAAAAGAAAAATAAAATTGCTTTAATCAGAGTCTTGGAATTAAATGAGGATACCTATGTCTTCATACGAAAAAATAAAGATGATTTCTTACTAAAAGATAATAACCCTGCACATGGTAATGGTAAGTTTATGATATTTTTGGTATTTGCGGTAATTTTAATTACTTTGATCATCTCATATTTAACAACTTTGCGAAAACTCTATCCACTTAAAATACTAAAAGACAAAGTGACTACTTTAGGTGAGGAGAATTTCGACTTTGATTGTTGTGATACAAGTAAAAAAGATGAAGTATCACAGTTGGCGTTAGAGTTTAAAAACACTGCACTTAAACTACAAAATTTAAAAGAATCAAGAAATGTGTTTATTCGAAATATTATGCATGAACTTAAAACACCTATTACTAAAGGTAAGTTTTTAATTGAACTAAACAATACAGAAGAAAACACAGAGAAACTGAAAAAAGTGTTTAATAAACTAGAAAGTTTGATTAACGAATTTGCTTCTATAGAAGAGTTGATTACAAGTAGTAGAAAGAATTTAGAAAAAAATCATTTTTATTTAGAAGATATTGTGGATGAAGCAGTAGATTCTTTGATGTTAGAAGACAATATTTTAGAAAATCACTCTCAAAACTTAAAACTGTTTGTCCATTTCAAACTTTTTAGTGTGGCAATCAAAAACTTAATTGATAATGGGGTTAAATACAGTAGTGATAATAAAGTAAAAATGTATACCATTGACGAAGATATTTTCGTTGAAAATACAGGTAATGCTTTGGAAAATGAACTTGAAACTTATTTTGAACCTTTTTCTAAAGATGAAAACAAACAAAAAGACAGTTTTGGATTAGGACTTTATATTGTTCATAATATATTAAAAGCCAATGGATACCGTTTGGAATATGAACATGAAAATGGAATAAATAAATTTAAATGTGCGAAAGTGACAACAGATACTTGATATATGATATAGCAATAATAGGTGCAGGTGCAAGTGGATTAATGCTGGCCTCACAAATAAAAAATAAAAAAATAATCTTGATTGATACCAATGGAAAAATTGGAGAAAAGATTAAAGTAAGTGGTGGTGCCAAGTGTAACATTACCAATGAATACGTAAAAAATAGCAATT
>MAAG01000057.1 GCA_002163065.1 Arcobacter sp. 31_11_sub10_T18 | reverse complement strand
ACCTGTTGGATAGTAAACTCCAGTAACCCCACCTGTACCGATTGTAACAAATTCTGCAGCCATTGCTGGAATACTTAATGCCGCAACTAAAGCTGCTGATGCAATTTTTTTCATATTTTCTCCTTTTTTTATGTAAGAAGAGTATAAAATATAAAAATGAACTCAGAAGGACTTTTTGAGTAAATTTAGTATAATTGTAAAGTTTATTAAAATGTGACTTTAAAAATACATTTTTAAGATTATAGTATAAAATTTGTTCTTCAGTTCCCTTAAATAAGGTGTTCTTAAAACTGATAACATAATTATTTATTTTATAATGTGTATTATTTTTTAAAAATGAAATAAAAAATCGTTTTCATTTCATTTCTTTATGATACAAATTTATATATAAATAAAACACTTATAGCTTTACAGTATAAAATATAGAGTAATTAAAGGTCGATAATGAAAAAAATACCATCGTTAATCATAGCTTGTCTTTTAAGTACTTCATTATATAGTGCCGATTTTATTACTTTTGGTACGGGTGAATTAAATGGCACCTATTACCCCACTGGTAATTCTATGTGTAAATTTATAAATAAAATCACAATACAAACCAACATTAGATGTACAATTGAATCAACAGATGGGTCTGTATATAATATCAATGCCATTGAAAGTGGAAAGTTTAATTTTGCCATTGCTCAAGCGGATACTATTTACCAAGCTGTTCATGGAATAAAAAAATTTGATAAAAGGCCAAATACACAACTACGATCAGTGATGGCTATTTACCCTGAGATGTTTACCTTAATCACAAGAAAAGATGCTTCCATTATGAAGTTAGCGGACATTAAAGGTAAAAGAGTTAATTTGGGAAATATTAAATCTGGAAGTGAATCTACAAGAATTGAGTTATTTAAAGCCTTTAATATTAAACAAGAGGACTTGTCTCTTTCTAGTGCTTTAAAAATCGAAGACACTGAGGATGCACTAATTGACAATGAAATTGATGCATATTTTTTCATGGTAGGACATCCTGCTGAAACCATTCAAAATGCAGCCATTTCTATACCTATTACTATAGTACCTATTGTTGGACCCAAAGCAGATTTGTTTATTGAAGAAAATGAGTATTTTGTGAAGGATATCATTCCTGCTGGATTATACAAGGGAGTGGATAAAGCAATTGAAACTTTTAGTGTAAAAGCAGTTGTGGTAACTCGTGAAGATGTAAGTGAGAAATTGGTTTATACTTTTGTAAAAACTATATTGGAAAATTTTGAAGAATTTAAAACTTTACATCCTGCCTACTCAAATGTCACTAAAGAATCATTGCTTGAAGGATTAAGTGTGCCTCTTCATAGAAGTGCAAAGAAATATTTTAAAGAAATTGGTTTACTATAAATCAATAACTAACCTATACATATATAAAGGATAAAAGAATGAATGTAAATGAATTACGTAATTTAATAGCAAAAGGTGAATTTTCAAAACCAACCGCAGGGTATTGTAAAGGACATGTACAGGCAAATATGCTAGTAATCCCAAAAAAATATGCCGATTCATTTGAAAAATTTGCAGCCCAAAATGCTAAAGCTATTCCAGTTTTAGAGATTATAGAGAATTCTTTTTATTCAAAAAACCTTGCTCCTGATGCAAATTTACTGAATGAATTACCTGCTTACAATATCTTTGAAAATGGAAAACTTATAAAAACAGTTAATAACATAGAAGAATATTATAAAGAAGATCTGGTTTTCTTTTTGGTTGGTTGTAGTTTTACTTTTGAAAATGCACTTATAAATGATGGTATGCCATTACGTCATGTGGATGAACAAAAAAATGTATCCATGTACAATACAAATATCAAATTGACACCCGTTGATATGTTTGATGGTTCAATGGTGGTTTCAATGAGACCAATTAAAAAAGACAAAGTTGCTGATGCTTGTGTGGTCACCAGCCATTATCCAAATATGCACGGAACTCCTATACATATAGGTTATCCTGAAATGATAGGAATAAGTGATATTAATAAGCCTGATTATGGTGATTTTGTTGAAATTCTAGAAGATGAGATTCCTGTTTTTTGGCCCTGCGGAGTTACACCTCAAAATGTATTGGAAAAAATTAAACTGCCATTTGCAATTACTCATGCCCCTGGACATATGTTTGTCTCAGATAAGAAGGATTCCGATTATTATGTATGATAAAACTGTTGATGAAATTGTATTACAGTACTCTACCCGAGGCATGGATAAATTGTATAAAACATTTCCATCCTCTTATCTTAGTTTAGCAGTTGAAGCCTTTTGCTCACTTCCTAAAGGAAAAGTATTCTTATATACAGGTTTTTATTTAGGTGGCCATGCTGAAACAGATGGGCCTCCAGGTACTTTTTTCTTATACGAAGCTTTAAAAGTACTTGGATATGAACCCATCATAATAACAGACTCATTTTGTAATGATTTCTTTTTGGAATGTGAAACGATATATTTATCCCATGAGGATTGTAAAGAGACTTACTTTTTAAAGTTAATCAATGAGTATAATCCTATTTGTCATATTTCAATAGAGCGATGTGCTAAAAATATCAATGGAATTTATCGAACATCTGCGGGTGCTGATATAAGTGAGTTTACCCCTTGTCTTGATGAACTTTTTGAGCTGGGGAACAAAACTGCACCTACTTTTGCCATAGGAGATGGTGGAAATGAAATTGGAATGGGCAACTTTAAAGAGTTTTTAGAAAATGAATTGAAAGTTATTCCCTCAACTGTAAATTGTGACTTTCCAATTATTGCAAGTGTCTCAAACTGGGGAGCTTATGGTTTTATCGCTGAACTTGAAAGAAGATTAAAAAGTTCCTTACTGCCAACTTATGAAGAAGTAGATAAGTATATGGATTATATTATTTCTTTGGGCTGCGTTGATGGAATGAGTTTAAAAAATGAAAAAACAGTTGATGGTAAAAACTGGGATACAGAAAGAAAGATATTAGAAAATTTAAAAACTTATATTACTGACAATATATAAACTTATTTATTTGATAATACTCCTCTTGTTAATTAAAACATCACTATTCTAAATAGATAAAATGAATATTTTTCTAAATTAAAATAGTAATGTTTAAATAAAATAAATAAAATTCAAAATTCTTTTTATCATTAAAAATAATGATATATTTGCAACACATTTATCCTAATTATATCGTTATAATGTTCAACAATTGACTACTGCATAGTACTTCTTGTGTATATCAATTTTTATATCTTCCATAAAAAAAAACTTAATAAATTATGTGCTTTCTAAGAATAATTTCTCAAAAAAAAAAGTCATTATCAGTTCATTTTTCTATGAGATGATTCGAGGTTAAAAATTATGAAGGAAGACTTAACATGCCGTACACAGCCAAAACAATCGAATACTTAAAAAGGACGAGTCCTGCTCAAAGTGAGTTTTACCAAGCAACACAAGAAGTGTTATTATCTCTTCGACCTCTTTTAGATAAAGAGAAAAAATATCAGAGGTACAACATCATAGAAAGGCTTGTTGAACCTGAACGTCAAATTATGTTTAAAATTACTTGGATGGACGATGAAGGAATGGTTCAAGTTAATAAGGGTTACAGAATAGAATTTAATTCTGCACTTGGACCTTATAAAGGTGGCCTTCGTTTTCATCACAGTGTAAACGCAGGAATTATTAAATTTTTAGGATTTGAACAAATTTTTAAAAATGCTTTAACTGGACTTCAATTAGGTGGTGGAAAAGGGGGCTCTAATTTTGATCCTAAAGGTAAAAGTGAAGGTGAAATTATGCGATTCTGTCAAGCTTTTATGAGTGAACTTTATCGACATATTGGACCAACTACAGACGTACCTGCAGGAGATATTGGAGTAGGTGGGAGAGAAATCGGATATATGTTTGGACAATATAAAAAACTTACAGGTCGTTATGAAGGTATTCTTACAGGCAAGGGACTTAACTGGGGAGGCTCCCTGGCTCGAACTGAAGCTACTGGGTATGGAACAGTATATTTTGCACAAAATATGTTAGAAGCTGCAGGAAATTCACTTGAAGGAAAAACTTGTGTGGTATCAGGGGCTGGAAATGTTGCTATTTACACCATTGAAAAACTGTATGAACTGGGTGCAATTCCAATAAGTGCCTCAGATTCACGAGGTACTATTTATGATAAAGAGGGTATTAACCTAAATACTCTCAAAGAGTTAAAAGAGAATAAGAAAGTATCTTTGGTTCATTACTTGGATGAACACCCACATGCTATATATACACCAGTGGAATTATATGACACAAAAATGAATCCAGTTTGGGCAATCTCTTGTGATGTAGCATTTCCATGTGCTACTCAAAATGAGTTAAATGAAAATGCAGCAAAAGAGTTAATCAAAAATGGATGTATTTGTGTAAGTGAAGGTGCAAATATGCCTTCAACTGCTGATGCGGTTGATTTATTCATTGGTACTAAGAACTTTTTATATGGTCCAGGTAAAGCTGCAAATGCTGGTGGAGTTGCTACGAGTCAATTAGAAATGAGTCAAAATGCAAGCATGCAGTCTTGGGATTTTGAGACAGTTGATAATAAACTTAAAAATATCATGAAAGGTATTTACATCAGTTGTAGCGAAACTGCAAAGGAATATAATAGTACAAATAATTTTGTACTTGGAGCAAACATAGCTGGGTTTAAAAAAGTTGCAGATGCAATGATAGACCAAGGTAGTGTTTAAAAGATCTTTTTTAAGTTGCGAGTGTATGAACTTGCAACTTATTGGAAATAAAAAGGTAAGTCCATGTTAATTAGTAAAAAGTCAAACATTTTATTGTTTGCATTTGTTGGTATTTTATTGTTTAATGCCATTGCGTTACATCTTAAAACAAGTAGTATAGT
>MAAG01000193.1:20196-28516 GCA_002163065.1 Arcobacter sp. 31_11_sub10_T18 | reverse complement strand
TGAAATTATTACCAATAAAATTTGTGATATTTTAGATGATATTACAAACGAAGATTTACAAAAATCTATTAAAGCTGAGTTAAAAGATTTGGCTTCTGGATTTGTAGTTTATAAGAGCTCTACTTATTAATTTGAGCTATTAATACTTTGTGCTGGTTATGGGAAAAAAGTGGCAAGACTAGTTAGTTTTGACCTATTCTCAGCACCCCTTTCTTTTTAAATAAAATAAACAAAAAAAGAATTTTCTAAAAACTTCTGCACCCCTCTTTTAATACCAAATAATTAAATTTTAAAATTTGCCCCTTTTTGATACTTTTGAGCCCCTTTTATCCTTTAAAATATAACTATAGAAAATATTTTAAAGGATACCAATGGAAGAGTTATTAAAAACACCACTGTATGACAGACAGAAAGAATTAAATTCTAGAAATGTTCCTTTTTGTGGTTGGGACATGCCAATCCAATTTGACGGAATTATTGCAGAGCATGGTTATTGTAGAAATGATGTAGCAATTTTTGATACATCACACATGGGTGAGTTCTTTTTCAAAGGTGACATTGTTGAAAGTAATATCAACAGTGCAGTTACTATTGATATTGAAGTTTTACCTGTTGGAAAATGTAAATATGGATTTTTACTAAATGAAGAAGGTGGAGTAATCGATGATTTAATCGTTTACAAGTTAAAAGAAGATGAGTTGATGATTGTTGTTAATGCTTCAAGAGCTGCTATTGATTTTAAAACTCTTTCTTCAAGAATCAAAGTAGGAACTTTAGATGACAGATCTTTAGAATTTGCAAAACTAGATATTCAAGGGCCAAATGCTAAAAAAGCTTTAGAAAAATACTTTGATCTTGACTTAGATGATTTAAAATTCTTCTCTTTTGTTCAAACTAAAACATTTGATTCATATTGTTTATTAAGTAGAACTGGATATACAGGTGAACTGGGATTTGAGTTATACGTAGATGCTCCAACTGCTGTTAAAATCTGGGATGCATTAATTGCTGATGGTGTTAAACCAGCAGGTCTTGGTGCAAGAGATGCACTTAGATTAGAAATGGGTTATAGCCTTTACGGAAATGATTTAACTGAAGAAATTTCTCCACTTGAAGCAAATTTAGGAATGTTTGTAAACCTTAAGAGAGACTATGTTGGTAGAGACGCCTTAATTGCGCAAAAAGAGAAAGGTTTAGGTAGAATACTTATTCCATTTAAAACAACATCTAGAAGAAGTGCTAGAAAAGATTTTGAAGTGTACCAAAACGATAAAAAAATTGGATTTGTAACTTCAGCAGCATTTTCTCCAATTTTAAATGTTGGTATTGGATTGGCAATGCTTGATACTGAGTTGTTCGAAAAAGATGAACTTTTTGAACTAAGAGACAAAAGAGGAAGTATCGAAGCACAAAGAGCGATTCTTCCATTTATTTCGCAGAAATAATTAGGTTCTTTCGCAGAAATAACTAAAATAACTAAAATTAAATTCAAAAAGGAAATAAAAATGAAAAAATACAATGAAGAACATGAGTGGGTAACAGTAGAAGGTGATGTGGCAACTATTGGAGTTTCAAAATATGCAATTGACCAATTAGGTGACGTTACATTTTTAGAATTACCAGAAGTTGATTCTGATATCAGTACTGGAGATAGTGTAGCATTTATTGAATCTGTTAAAGCAGCTTCTGATATTTACACACCAGTTTCTGGAACTATTGTTGAAGCTAATGAAGATTTACTTGATGCTCCTGAGTCTTTAAACGAAGATGCAGAGAATATTTTTATTTTCAAAGTAAAATTAAGTGATGTTAGTGAATTAGATTCTTTAATGGATGAAGAAGCTTACACTAAATTTATAGAAACTTTATAATAAGAGGTACATTATGCCATATACTCCACATACCAAATCTGACGTTCGAGAAATGTTAGATGTTATTGGTTTAGAAAAAGAATCAGACTTATTTAACTCAGTTCCCGCTGAGCTTAAAGTAGGACATATGAATCTACCTGATGGGTTAGATGAATTTACAACGTTTGCAAGATTTAAAAAATTAGCACAAAAGAATGATACTGATAAGGTAATGTTTTTAGGTGGTGGTTACTATGATCATGTGGTACCAAGTGCAGTTGATGCTCTTGCTGGAAGATCAGAGTTTTATACAGCGTATACACCATACCAAGCAGAAGCATCTCAAGGGACTCTTCAAGCTTTATATGAGTACCAAAGTTTAATCTGTGAATTAACAGGTATGGATGTTTCAAATGCATCTATGTATGATGGAGCAACAGCTTTAGCTGAAGCTGCTTTAATGGCTGTAAGAATTTCAAGAAGAAATAAAATTCTAATTGATGCAGGTGTTAACCCAACATATATTGAAGTTGTTAAAACATATTTAAAATTTAGAGATATTGAAGTTGAAGTTATTGATATGGATGCTGATAAAACTGATTTCTCTAAAGTTGAAGACAAAATTGATAATACAATTGCCGCATACCTTTTCCAAAATCCTAACTTCTTCGGAACAGTTCAAGATTTTGAAGGAATTGTGAACAAACTTCATGAACACAAAGCATTGGCAGTTATGTCTGTGTATCCTATTTCTCTTGGACTGATTAAAGATCCAGGAAGTTTAGATGTAGATATTGTTACTGGTGATGGACAATGTTTAGGTAACTACTTAGCTTTTGGTGGACCAACTTTTGGTTTAATTGCTACAAAACAAGCATACATCAGAAATCTTCCAGGACGTCTAATGGGTAAATCTTTAGATAAAGATGGAAAAGAATTATTTGTATTAACTATGCAAGCTAGAGAGCAACATATTCGTAGACATAGAGCTACTTCAAATATTTGTTCAAACCAAAACCTATTGGCATTAAGAAGTACTATTTTTATGTCACTAATTGGTCGTGATGGTTTAGTAAACATGGCTGAGTTATGTTACAACAAAAGTGAATACTTAAAATCTGAGTTATCGAAAATTGATGGGTTAACTATTTGTAACACAGGTGCTACATTTAATGAGTTTGTTATTGAAACAACTTTAAGTGCAGATGACTTTTTAGCTAAATTAGCTGATCTTGGTTTTTATGCAGGTATTAACTTATCAAATCTTTACAAAGACAGTGACAATAAAGTGTTGGTTTCTGTAACAGAAAAAAGAACAAAAGAAGAACTAGATGACTTAGTTAAAGCTATAGGAGGTGTTCTATGAGTGTAATTGAAACAGTTTTAGGTAAAACAGTTACAACAATATTTGATAAATCAAGAGAAGGTAGACATGGGATTCCATTACCTAAACTTGACGTACCAGCAGCTAGTACTACTTTAGATTCTTCGCTCCTTAGAGAAGACAAAGCCAAACTTCCTCAACTAAGTGAATTTGATGTAATTAGACACTTTACAAACTTGTCTAACAAAAATATGTCAATTGACAAAAACTTTTATCCTCTTGGTTCTTGTACTATGAAGTATAACCCAAAAATCACTGAGAGAATTGCTGCATTAGAAGGTTTTGCTGCAGTTCACCCTCATATGGTAACTAATAACATGGCTGACAATATTCAAGGTACACTTGAAACAGTTGATATGTTAGAAAAAACTTTATGTGAAGTTACTGGGATGACTGCATTTACTACAACTCCTCAAGCTGGAGCACATGGTGAAATGTTAGGAATCATGATGATTGAAAAATATCATGAGAGTAAAGGAAACAAGAGAAAATATATTATTGTTCCTGATAGTTCACATGGTACAAACCCAGCAACTGCTGCTATGGTTGGATATGAAGTAATTACTATCAAATCTGATGCAAATGGTGCTATGGACTTTGATGAATTTAAAGCAAAAATGAATGATCAAGTAGCAGCTGTTATGTTAACTGTACCAAATACTTTAGGTATGTATAACAAAAAAATTAGAGATATTTGTGATTTAGCACACTCATTTGATGCAATGATGTATTATGATGGTGCAAACATGAATGCTATTATGGGAGTTGCTCGTCCTGGAGATATTGGTTTTGATGTTATTCATATCAATGTACATAAAACATTTGCAACACCACATGGTGGTGGAGGACCAGGATCTGGACCTGTTGGAGTAAATGAAAAACTTAAACCATTTTTACCTGATTTAGGTATTAAAAAAGTGGATGGTAAGTATGAATTTACTAAAGGCGGAGAGGATACTATTGGTAAAATTTCTCCATTTTTTGGAAACTACGGTATTTCACTTCGAGCAATTGTATATATGACTTGTTTAGGTGAAAACGGTATGCACAATGTTAGTTCAAAAGCTGTTTTAAATGCCAACTACGTTCGAGTAAGACTAAGAGAATACTTTGATGTACCATTTGATGGTTTATGTATGCATGAGTGTGTACTTTCTGCAAAAACTTTGGCAAAAAATGGTGTTACCGCAATGGATATTGCAAAATACCTTATTGATTTTGGTATGCATGCACCAACGGTTTATTTCCCATTGATTGTAAAAGAAGCAATTATGATTGAACCTACTGAAACAGAAAATAAAGAAACACTTGATATTTTTTGTGACAGAATGATTGAAGCAGTGAAATTGGCACAAAGAGATCCTGCAGCTTTCCAAGAATACCCTAAAACTTTAGGTGTTTGTAGACCTGATGATACTTTAGCTATTAAAGAGTTAAACGTTAGATCTACTCACTAAAACCGTTATAGGTCTATTTAGAATATTATATTTTAAATAGTTAACAAAGAAGGCCTTGGTGCCTTCTTTGATGAATACTCTTTAAACAGTATTTAAAAAGATTTTTCTAAATTTCCAAAGTAAATGTAAAAGTTAAAAAATTATCCACCTATAAATAGAGGATAGTTTCATGCTTTTTTTGGGATTTTATAAAAAACTTACAGTAAAAAAGTTTAAAAATAAGTACAACAAAGGACATATTATGACAATGAGAGCGAGTAACTTACAAAGAAAACCAGAATGGCTTAGAAAAAAGATTTCATTTTCTGCTCAAAAAGAAATGGATCAATTATTAAACGATGTTGGTATTCATACGATTTGTCAAGAAGCTAAGTGTCCAAATATCAGTGAGTGTTTTGCTAATAAAAATGCAACATTTTTAATTTTAGGAAATGTTTGTACAAGACGCTGTACTTACTGTAATGTTAAAACTGGAAAACCCTTTGAAGTAAATGACAAAGAAATTGAGCAAGTTACAACATCAGTACAAAAATTGGGATTAAAATATATTGTTATTACAAGTCCTGCTAGAGATGATTTAGGAGATGGTGGATCTGGTCAATTTTATAAAGTAACACAAGATATTTTAGAAAAAGTTCCAGAGTCTAAAGTTGAGCTTTTAATTCCTGATTTTAAAGGGAAAATTGAATCTATTCAAACAGCAGTTGATTCAGGTGCGATTGTAATTGGACATAATGTGGAAACAGTACCAAGGCTTTATAAAGTTCGAAAAGCATCTACTTATAAGAGATCAATAGAAGTATTACGGCAATTAAAAGTTTTAGGTGGAGATAAAATCAAAACTAAAAGTGCTTTAATGGTAGGACTTGGTGAGACGGAAGAAGAAATGATTCAAGTATTTAAAGACTTAAGAGAAGTGGGAGTTACACTATTGAGTATTGGACAGTACTTAGCACCATCTGGAGATTTCCAAAAAGTAATTGAATATGTACACCCAACACAATTTGCTTTATATAAAAGAACGGCACTTGATTTGGGATTTGAATTTGTCCACAGTGAACCTTATGCTAGAAGTTCATATATGGCACATGAGTATGTTGGAAAAAAAGACAGTAAATAACAAATAGCAATAAAAACAAAGGAATAAATATGTATGACGTAATTGTAATTGGAGCAGGACCTGCTGGATATGAAGTGGCTTCATTGCTTGGAAGTGGTGGGAAAAGTGTATGTATTATTGATAAAGATGAATCACGAATTGGTGGGACTTGTTTAAATGAAGGTTGTGTTCCTGCTAAAAACTTTTTAGAAACAGCTTCTTTTGTTAAAAAGAGTGCCTATTTTCAAAAATGTGGTGTAGATTTAACTATAAATTCTTTTGATATTGCTGCTTTAAAAAAGAATACCAACTGTTTAATTACTGATTTAACAGATGGTATTTTAGGAAAACTAAAAAAAGCAAAAGTTGAAATTAAATATGGATCAGCATCTTTCCTTGATGAAACAACTATTCAGATTTCTGGAGCTAATGAAGAAGTTATCAAAGCTGAAAAAATAGTTATTGCTTCTGGGTCAACACATAGAAATCATCCTTTGATGAATCTAGTAGATGGAAAAATTATCTCTAGCAAAGAAGTATTTGAACTTGATGCAATTCCTGAATCAATTTTAGTTATTGGTGGGGGAGCTATTGGGTGTGAATTTGCAACATTTTTTAAATCTTTAGGAAGCGCTGTTGATATTGCTGAGTTTACTCCAAGATTGGTACCTATTGAAGATGATGATATTGCAAGAACACTAAAAAGAGAACTTGAAAAACAAGGTATTAATATCTTCCTTAAATCAAATGTAACTGGATACGAAGTTCAAGAAGACGGTGTTGAAGTGACATTGGATTTAGGAAAAAAAGTAGAAGTAAAAAAATATGACAAAGTTCTAATTTCAATTGGAAGAAACCCAAATACAGAAGATTTAGGATTAGACGAAGGAATTGTTACTACTGATAGAGGCTTTGTTATTGTTGATGAAACCTTAAAAAGTATTTCAAATATGAATGTATATGCTATTGGTGATGTTATTCCAACACCAGCACTAGCTCATGTTGCATATTATGAAGCAAAAAGAGTAGCTGCCACTATTTTAGGCCAAGAGCCAATGGCTGAGAAAACAATTTTCCCATCGGTTACTTTTTGTACTCCACAAATCGCAAGTATTGGTGAGAGTGAAAGAGCTTTAAAAGAAGCTGGTGTTGATTTTAAAGCTAAGAAAATCTTCTTTAAAATTAATGGAAAAGCTAAAATCAAAGGTGATGATAGTGGATTTGTTAAAATTTTACATGAAACCCAATCTGGAAAAATTTTAGGTGCAGCAATTATTGGAAATGAAGCAACTGAGATTATTCATGAGTTCTTAGTAGCTATTAATGCTGAGTTAACTATAGATGATTTATCTAAAATGATTTTTGCTCATCCTACTTTGAGTGAAACTATTTTAGATTTAGTGAGTGCTCATTAATTCTTAAAATTATGATGTAAGAAGTTTTATCTTCTTACATCAAAGTCCTAAATTCAAATAAACTCCCAACTTATCTCGACTATTGCACCAAAGTATTAATATTAAGTCTTTTTTTATTACAAAACAACTATTATCAATCATCTTAAGTTAAAACAAAAGAGCTATTATGATTATAAGAAAAAAAGTTATTGTTAGTTTTATCGTATTAATGTTTTTTATAGTAACTATCAGTTTATTAAGTTTATTTATAACACACCAAATCAAAGATGATTTGAACTTTTCCAAACAAGTTTTAAAACTCATAAATATTCAAGAAAATATGAATGAAGTTATTATTCTTACTATTAACGAAAAAAGTCTTGTAAATTTAAAAGATAAAAAAAGTGATTTTGTCAAATATGAAGAGCATTTCGAATTATTACAAAAAACTTTTAAACAAAATCATAAGAAAGAATTTAAAGATTATTTCTTTGATGATGTACACCTAGATAGTAAAGTCAAAGAGTCTTTACTTAACTTATTTAAAAACGAACACTCCATTGAACTGGTATTTGATAATATTTATGATATTCAGACCAATATCCTTCTTAATCACGCTTTGTTTAAAAAACTATATCCTCTAGAGAAGAAAAAAAGAAATAAACTTCAAGAATTGGTTTTTAATTTAAACAATGTACAACTTATGAATGAATTTGGTGACTTAAAGTATTTTAGTAAAGAAACTTTGTATCAATATCGAACCAAAGAAGCGATGTTGGAGTGGACAAGTTCGATTAATACAATTCGAAATAATTTAGAAACTCAAAGTAAAGATTCTTTACTTGTACTGTTTGATGAGTATATGGATGTTGTTCAAAAAATTGGGAATGTAGTTATTTCTATCAGGGAAGATGAAGAGAAAGAAATGGTTCATGTCTCGCTTATTCAAAAGATTCTTAAAAATAATCAAAATGAAACAGTAAAAATTGAAAAAAGAATTATGTTTATTACAGATAATTTTTTAAATAACGGGACAGTTATTTTAGGAGTTAGCGTATTAATTATGCTTTTAATTACTCTGATTTTAGTCATTTCTATTCCTTCAAAACTTATGTCTATTATTGAAAAACTAACTT
>MAAG01000193.1:677-20166 GCA_002163065.1 Arcobacter sp. 31_11_sub10_T18 | reverse complement strand
ATGATGTGAAAATACAAATTCAAGAAGATAAAGAATTTAATCAAATTGCAAAAACTTTTAATCATATGTCTCAAAATATTAAAACCAATAAAGAAACCCTAGAAGAACAAATAAAACTAAGAACTAAAGAATTACAACTGGCACTGACTCTTGTAGAGTCAAAAAAGGATGTATTAGAAAATTTATCCAATAAACTTTCTAAATATCTCTCTCCTCAAGTATACGAATCTATTTTTACGGGAAAGCAAGATGTGCTTCTTGAATCAAAAAGAGAATACTTAACGGTGTTTTTTTCTGATATCAAAGGGTTTACAAGTTTAACCGATAGTGTTGAAACAGAAGTATTAACACAACTCTTAAATGAATACCTTGATTTGATGTCTCAAATTGTACTCAAATATGGGGGAACCATTGATAAGTATATTGGGGATTGTATTATGGTCTTTTTTGGGGATCCAAGTACTAAGGGAAAAGTTCTGGATGCACAAAATTGTATTAAAATGGCAATTGAAATGAAAGAGCTTATGAGTAAACTACGAGTAAAATGGAAAAATGATGGAATTAGTGAAGCATTTCATATTCGTATGGGGATTAACAGTGGATACTGTACTGTGGGTAACTTTGGTTCAAAACAAAGATTAGATTATACTATTTTAGGTGGTAACGTTAATCTTGCCAGTAGATTAGAATCCAATGCCAATCCTGATGAGATATTAATCTCAAGCGAAACCTATTTATTAATCAAAGAAGAAATTCAATGTATTAAAAAAGAGAAGATAAAAGTGAAAGGTATCACAAATTTTATTCAAACCTATGAAGTTGTTTCAAGTAAAGACAGCCGTATTATGATTGAAGAGCAAAATGGATTTAATCTAAGTATAGATTTAAATGAAATTCAAAAAGAAAATGTCATAGAAATCTTAGAGAAAAAACTTAATTTGATCAAGAACTTGTAGGGAGTAAAGGATATTGTTGGATTTATCAATACTTACAATTGTTTATATTGCTCTGGCTGCATTTTTTGTTGGTTTTTCAAAGACATCTGTAGGTGGTGCTGGAGTCATTTATGTACTTTTAATGGCGCTAGCCTTTCCTGGAAAAGCATCTGTTGGAATTTTATTACCCATGTTAATTGTTGGGGATATTATTGCAGTGATTTATTATAAAAGAGATTGTGATTGGAAAATTATTTTAAAAATGTTTCCCTTAACTGCTCTTGGAGTAGTACTTGGTTATTTTATAGTGGATATATTGTCTCAAGAGGTATTTAATGTTGCCTTGGGAATAGTGATTTTGATTATGCTAGTTCTTGGTCATTTCTTAGAAGATAGAACTTTAGCAAAAAGTAGTAATAAACTGGTGTCAAATTTTGTGGGTTTACTGGCTGGAATGTCGTCAATGTTAGCCAATGCAGCAGGTCCTTTAGTCTCTGTGTATTTTTTGCAATTAAAACTTTCTAAGTTGGTATTTGTAGGGACTGCTAGTTGGTATTTTTTATTGTTAAATTTATTTAAGATACCTTTTTCAACTAACTTGGGGCTGATTAATTGGGATACCTTAACTTTGAACCTTTTATATGTACCTCTTATTCTTTTAGGTGCGTATGTGGGAGTCAAGTTTTTACGAAAAATAGATATGAAATTTTTTACTTTATTGGTTAAAATTGCATCTTTATTGGTGTCGATTAAACTTATTCTGTTTTAGAAAGTATATTATGAGAGTTTTGGTAAATGCCATTTTTCATAAAATGCCAAAAGTCGTAAAATCACTCCAAATATAAAGGTAACGGTAATGGTTAAAAATGTTAGTTCTTGTAAAAAATCAAGTACATAAATAAAAGTAGCAGTAATTATCGCAATACTACCATAAAAGTCGCTGGTTAAAAAAGCAGGGACTCTGTTCACAATAATATCTCTGATGGTTCCTCCTCCAATTGCGGTGATTAAAGACAATAATAAAACTCCAAAGAAGTTAAACTCCAATTCTAAGGCCAATATTGCTCCTGAAATTGAAAATGAGATTAAACCCACAGTGTCTGAGAATACAAAGGCTTTTTTCCCTTCTAAGTCAGTGATTTTATGTAGTTTAAAAAGGATGGCAAAAAATACAGTTAAGGAAACAAGAATGATTGGAAGGTTTTGTGTAAAAATATAAGGTATTTTATTTGATATGACATCTCTTAACAAACCCCCACCAAGGGCTGTTAAAAATGCAGTAATAATAATACCTAATATATCAAGCTTATGATGTACTGCTATTAAAAAACCACTCAGCGCAAAGGAAATAATTCCAATGATATCAGCTACTTCCAAGGGCGTCATAAACTTTTCCTTTAATTTTTACTAGTAAAAATAACTTATATTTGCAAATGTAAAATAAAATGTAAGTGCAGTTAGTATAAAAAATATTATAGCAATAATTGATTGAAAGATATTTATTTTTGCACCTTGTCCATCAATTCTTTTATAACCTGTTAAAATAGATTTAAGTGTTTCATCTTTTCTGTGCAATACCCAGTCAGTTAATAAGCCTGCTAAATGCATAGCAATAAAGGCTAACATTATATTAGCAGTTATCTCATGTAACTCTTCAAAGAGTTCTAGCTCTTTAAAAAAAGTACTGTTTAAGCTACTAAATACTCCTTTGGCATCTTGGGCACCTAAAGTTAAGACACCTGTAATAACAACAATAAAAATTACAATCAATAAAGTAAATAAAACAAGTGCAGCAGCTGGATTATGTCCTAGATGTTTTTCATTGTTATGGGAAAGAACATTTTTAGAAAAATCAATTGCTTTTTTGATACTAAAGTTGAAGTCTCTAAAATTCGAATACTTTGGACCTATTAGTCCCCAAATAAGTCTGAATACAATTAGTACTCCAATGGCATAACCAAAAGCACTGTGAAGTTGTAAATAATCATCATCAGCACTTATCCAAGCTACTATTATAAAGATAACTAAACTAAAGTGAAAAATTCTTGTGGGTAATCCCCATGTATATGTTTGCATTTTGTTCCTCTTATATATAAGTTAATTATTAACAATATTTATTAAAATATGGTTGGTCCCTATTTTCCTAAAAATGGTTAGTCGAAATTTTCCTAAAATATCGACAGACCTGTTTTGGTTGTAAAAAGTTCTAAGGCTTTTGTTCCAATGAGTGAGTTACCTTTTTTATTCAGCTGGGGTGACCAGACACTTAAAGCCATAACTCCTGGAACTATTGCCACTATTCCACCACCAACACCACTTTTACCAGGAAGTCCAACTTGAAAGGCAAAATCTCCTGAGGCATCATAATGTCCACAGGTTAACATTAAAGAATTAATACGTTTGGCTTGTGAAGAAGTAAGATATTGTTTATTATTAATAGGATCAATTCCGTGATTGGCTAAAAATAACATGGAACGACATAATTGTTTTGTGTTCATGGAAATTGAACAGTGTTTAAAATAGTCAGCAATGACATTGTGTGTATCATTGGTAATATTGTCAAAACTCTTCATCATATTAATTAGTGCCAAGTTTCTATATCCATGTTCTTTTTCTGAAAAAGCAACTTCTTTATCATAAGTAATCTTTTCATCATCGCAGACTTCTTGTATAAAGCTAAGGATCTTTGCAAAAGTTTCATCTTTATATGTATTCATTAATAAATCAGTTGTTACGATTGCACCTGCATTAATAAAAGGATTTCTTGGAATCCCATGTTCATATTCTAGTTGTATGAGTGAGTTAAAGCTATTTCCTGAGGGTTCATGACCTACATTTTTATATAATTCTTTTCCATATAAGTGTAGTGCTAGAGTGAAAGTATACACTTTAGAAATACTTTGAATAGAAAATTCTGTATCTACATCTCCTATATGATGGCTTGTTCCATCAAAAAGCTGTAAACTCATTGCAAATTGATTTGGATTTACATTTGCTAGGGCTGGGATGTAGTTGGCAACTTGACCTTCTTTAAAGAGAGGTGCTATCTCTTTTTGTATTTCTTTTAAAATTTGATCAAAATTCATATATAAGGCTACCTTTGGTCTATTTTTGTAATATTTTGGTAATAATAGTGAATTGTACCACAAACTAATCTAAATGAAAACTATAACTTTAAGCTTTGTTTTAGTATAATCGCGAAAATATTATAGAATAGACATATGGATTTCCATAGATACAAAAGGAACATTTTTGAGAGATATTAGAAATATAGCCGTAATCGCACACGTTGACCACGGTAAAACTACATTAGTAGATGAATTATTAAAACAATCTGGAACTTTTACTGCTCACCAAGAAGTAGAAGAAAGAGTAATGGATAGTAATGATATTGAAAAAGAAAGAGGAATTACAATTCTTTCTAAAAATACTGCTGTTGATTATGAAGGTGTAAGAATTAACATTATTGACACTCCGGGCCATGCTGACTTTGGTGGAGAAGTTGAACGAGTTCTTAAAATGGTTGATTGTGTACTTTTATTAGTAGATGCACAAGAAGGTGTTATGCCTCAAACTAAGTTTGTTGTTAAAAAAGCACTTCAATTAGGTCACAGACCAATTTTAGTTGTAAATAAAATTGATAAACCAGGTTCTGATGCTGAGCGAGTTGTTGATGAAGTATTTGACCTATTTGATCAAATGGGTGCTGATGAAACTCAATTAGAATTCCCAGTTATTTACGCTGCAGCTAGAGATGGTTATGCAATGCTTAACTTAGAAGATGAGAAAAAAGATTTAATTCCATTATTCCAAACAATTTTAAAAGAAGTGCCTAAACCAAAAGGTAGCGATGACAATGGTCTTCAACTTCAAGTATTTACACTTGATTATGATAACTTCATTGGAAAAATTGGAATTGCTAGAATCTTTAACGGAACAATTGCTATGGGTGAAACTGTAATGTTGGTTAAAGCTGATGGTGAAAAAGTTAAAGGTAGAGTATCTAAACTTATTGGATTTAAAGGTGTTGAGAGATTTGACATTGATAAAGCTGGTACGGGTGATATTGTTGCTGTTGCTGGTTTTGAAACTATTGATGTTGGAGATTCACTTTGTGATCTTACAAATCCAATGCCACTTGATCCTATGCATATTGAAGAGCCAACTTTATCTATCACATTCCAAGTAAATGATTCTCCATTAGCAGGAACTGAAGGTAAATTTGTAACTACAAATAAAATCGATGAACGTTTAGAAGCTGAGATGAATACTAATATTGCTATGAATTATGAGCAAGTTGGTGAAGGTAAATTTAAAGTTAACGGTAGAGGTGAACTTCAAATTTGTATCTTAGCTGAAAATATGAGAAGAGAAGGTTTTGAGTTTTGTATTGGTCGACCTGAAGTTATTATTAAAGAAGTTGATGGCGTTAAACTTGAGCCATTTGAGCATTTAGTAATTGATACACCTGATGAATTTTCTGGAACAATTATTGAAAAACTTGGTAAAAGAAAAGCAAATATGACAAATATGATTCCTATGGGATCAGGATATACAAGATTAGAGTTTGAAATTCCTGCTCGTGGTCTTATTGGTGTTAGAACTGAGTTCTTAACTGATACTAAAGGTGAAGGTGTAATGAATCACTCATTTTTAGAATTTAGACCACATTCTGGTACTGTTGAATCTAGAAAATATGGAGCATTGGTTTCTATGGAAGCTGGAGAATGTGTTGGATATTCTATATTTACTTTACAAGATAGAGGGATTATGTATATCAAACCTCAAGATAAAGTTTATTCTGGGATGGTAATTGGACAACATGCTAAATCGAATGATTTAGATGTTAACCCAACTAAAGCCAAGCAACAATCAAATGTAAGGTCTTCGGGTGCGGATGAAGCTATTAAGCTTGTTCCACCAAGAAACATGTCACTTGAAATTGCACTAGAGTGGATCGAAGATGATGAGTTAGTTGAAGTAACCCCTCTTTCGATTAGAGTTAGAAAAAGAGAATTAGATGCAACCGCTAGAAAAAGAACTGCAAAAAAGACGAAATTTTCCAAGTAAAATAGAAAGAATCTATTTTCAAAGGGAGAAGAGCGTTTTGCTCTTCTCCCTTTTTTTATATCTAAAAAATGAGGAGGCTTAATGTCAGGTTCGAAGGCAAGGACTTTTAGGAATAGTTTAATAGTTAAACTTATTATAAAAAATTAGTAGGAGATTTTTTCTCCTGCATAGAAGGAGAAAAAATGGAAAATATTAATACAAATGCAAAAGATTATTTGATTGTTTTTGGAATTTATGTTGTTACTATTGGTACAAGTATTTTTGCAATTATATAAAACAATAAAGGATTATTTTTGATGAAAGATTCGAAATCTATATAAAAAGAGTTAGTGAATATTTTTTAATATAACTAACTCTTATAAGTAAAAAATATTTTACTTGTTAAATCTTGCTTACAATTTAGTGATTATTAGAGCGCAATTCATATCTATCTTTTATACTTATACAACTTGAAACACTCTAAAAGCTCGTTAATATCGAATGTTCGAAATAAAGAACAAAAGTGACAATGTTTAAACATTCTTTAAGATTAAATCTCATAGTATGTAAAAAATACTTGTAGGAATTATTTATTTTGGATCAAAATATTTATAAAAAAGCCATTCTTGAAAATGATTATGTAGTGAAAACTGACCTTGAAGGTAACATAACATTTGCTAATGAAAACTTCTGTAAAATCAGTGGTTTCTTACAAAATGAGCTTATTGGATTAAATTATAACAAATTGATAAAACTTGACCAATTAAATAAACAAGTGAATAGAAAAATGCTAAAAACTATTTTTTTAGGTCGAAATTGGCAAGGTATTATTGCTAATAGAACAAAAAATGATGATTTCTTCTATTTGGATACCAGTATACATCCTATCAAAAATGATCAAGACCAAATTACTGAGATTTTAAGTTTTGGTAATAACGTGACAGATCATATTAAATTACTCAAATATGACAAACTTACAAATCTAAAAAATAGAGAATCTCTTCGTTTAGAAATCAAAAAAGACAAACATTATATTAGTGTAATAGCAAACTTGGATAACTTTTCTGAAGTAAATGAATTTTATGGTGGCTATACTGGTGATATGGTTATCAAAGAAGCTGCTAGACGGCTCTCTTTAATATTTTCAAAAGATTGTGTCTTTAGACTTCAAAGTGATGAGTTTGCCATATTAATTCCTCTACCTTACCGTTATGATAAAGAGTTTTATATTGATGATGTGAGAAATAGATTAAAATCGCTTTTTGATGAGTCTTTTGTCATAGAGGAAATTGATCATTATATTTCAGCCACTTTTGGTTTACACATAGGAAATGACAATTTACTACGTAATGCTAATATTGCTTATAAAAATTCTAAAAAATTCAATGAGAACTTTTCTGTATATTCTGATGATATGTATTATAAGTTTGCTGATTTTTCAAACAATAAAAAAGTTGCCTTTGAAATTAAAGAAGCCATCGCTGAAAATCAAATAACACCCTATTATCAACCTATTATTAATAATAAAACAGGTGAAGTTGATAAGTATGAGGCTTTAGCTAGGATTGTCAAAGAAGAAGATGTAATGATGCCGGGTACTTTTTTGAATATTTCAAAAAAGATAAAATACTACAATGATATAACTCGAGCGATGATTTTAAAGTGTTTTGATAACTTTAAAGACATGAATGATAAACAAGTAAGTATAAATTTGACTATTGAGGATATCTCAAATATCAGAACTTTTAACTTCATTATTGAGCAACTTAGTAAAAATAAAAACAATGAGTTTATTACTTTTGAACTGGTTGAAACAGAAGGTATTGACGATTTTGAACTTTTTGATAAGTTTGTGAATACCATTAGAAAATTTGGTGCAAATATATCTATAGATGATTTTGGTACTGGATACTCTAACTTTTCATATCTGACAAAGATGGAGCCAGATTTTTTAAAAATTGATGGATCCTTAATCACAAATATAGAAAATGAAAAAGATTTTGATGTGGTTAAGTCCATTGTCGATTTTGCAAAAATGTACAATATCAAAACTATTGCAGAGTTTGTAGAAAATGAAGATATTTACGTTTTGGTTAAAGAACTTGGAATTGATTATTCACAAGGTTACCATTTTGGTCGCCCTGTTCCTTTTGAAGATATTACTTTTTAAACACTCTTTTTTAATCGTATGTATGTCATCTCAGCACTTGCCCCTAATCTCATAGGTGGTCCCCAAAAACCTGTTCCCTTATTTACATATATTTGTGTTCTTGAATCATGTTGATGTAACCCTTTTATATATGGTTGTACAATTTTAACCAAATAGTTAAAAGGAAAAATTTGTCCTCCATGGGTGTGTCCTGAAAGTACCAAATCAACGTTATTATTTACTTCACTAATAAACTTTGGTTGATGTGCAAGAAGTACTGTAGGAGACTCTTGGATACCTTCTAGGGCCTTATTTAAATCAGGAGCATAATAATCAGCTCTGTAACCAATAATGTCATAAACCCCAGCCAAATGAAATCCTTTGTCTTTTTCACCAATATATACATTTTCATTTTCTAGTACTTTTATTCCAATAGAATTCATATAGTCAATGATTTCAACAACACCATGAAAATACTCATGATTACCAACTACAAAATACGTACCGTAGGTGGATTTTAGATTCATCAGTTCATTTACGGCTTCTTTGATATAAGAGAGTTTGGTATCAATCAAATCCCCAGTGATAACAACTATATCAGTATCTAAAGTATTCACTTGATTTACCATGGAAGTGATAAAGTCTTTATCTATTAATCCACCAATGTGTACATCACTTAATTGCACAATGCTGTATTCTTTTTGTAGACCTTTTATATTGACATCAACTTTTTCTAGAGATATTTCTTTGGCATTGTAGGTTGCACTGGTGGTAACACCTGCAGCTAGGGTTAAACTTCCTGCATCAAGGGTTTTTCTAAAGAAGTCTCGTCTTTTCTCATTAATAGGTGCAACTTTTAGGAGTGTATTAAATACATCATAAAAAATAGCACTTAGGAAGAGTAAAAATATCATTCCAATACTAAGTGAAGAGAGATAGTTTATATAAGTGGGTAAAGATATACTATAACGTCCTAGCATATAAACTAAGACACCTATAAAATTTAAAAGCAAAAATATATTCAAAGATTTTTTAATTCTTGGACTAATGCTAAGTTTTTTTATAAATCTTCGTGAGATATAAAATGATAAAAGTGCAAAAACACTTGTAAATATTGTTGAAAAAATCATAAATTGCATGGAGAATTATACTGCATAGTTATTAATGGTTTTTTAACAACAATTTTTAATTGAAGTTTTTATAGCTGTTAATAAAGTATCAATTTCTTCTTGTGTTTGAGAGAAATGAATAGATATTCTAAGCCAACCTGGTTTTTCACCCAATTCTAACTGGTCTTTAAGTCCCAGTAAATCATGACCATAAGGACCTGCACAAGAACACCCTGCTCTGGTTTGTACATCATAATTTTTAGAAATTATTGCGCACAATTCGTAAGGGTCTAGAACACCCACATTGAAAGAAACTATTCCAATATTTTTGGATTCTTGGTTTCCATAAATAGTACAGTTTGGAATTTTTTTTAATTCTTTTAAAAAATAATCGTAGTTGATTTTTTTTCGTGACTCAATAAAATCAAATCCAATTTCATTTCTGAGCTGGTAAGCAAGAGAAGCTTTGATAAACTGTAAAATTCCTGGTGTTCCAGCTGTTTCTCTCTCAACTAAGTCTTCTTGGTAATCTTGGGAAACGTGACTAACATAGGTCACCGTACCTCCACCTGCAAATGTAGGTGAGAGTTCACTATCTATTAAGTTTTTTTTGATGACCAATAATCCAGAGCTTCCAGGCCCTCCTAATAATTTGTGTGAAGAAGTAAACATCACATCGTAATAAGAACAGTCAACGTTCATATAAGATGAAGAGGCTGCTGCATCAAAACAAACCATTGCATCGTATTTTCGAAGTAAATTTGAAATCTCTTTATAACAGGTCATAATTCCTGTTACATTGGAAGCTATACAAAAAGTACCAATAATTTCTCTTCCTTGGTTGTTTTTTAAAAGAGTTTCCAATTGGACTAAATCCATAAGACCTTCATCATTTAATCGCACTCTTTGAAGATCACATAAAGCTTCTCTGTAACTTACTTCATTGGAATGATGTTCATAGGGTCCTACAATAACCAAAGGTAGTTTTGATTTGTCTTGTTTTAACTCTAGTCTTTTTGCAGTTGCAGGTGGAATATAAATACCAATTAATTCTTGGAATTTTTTAATAGCAGCTGTTGCGCCATTTCCACTTGGAAGTATCACAAACTCATCGTTTAGTTCAAGGTTTTTGTGTAAATTGTTGTAAGCTTCCATATAATAATCATTTGTTTTAGACGCCATTGAAGCTTCTTTTGAATGAGTATTGGCATAAGTTTTTAATACATCGTGTAATCTATTTTCAATCTGTCTAAATCCCAAACCAGTTGCCGTATAGTCGAAGTATAGATTTTTGTGTGATCCAATGGTATTGTATTTTATAAATTGTAATTTATCTGTATTTTCATGGAAAAATGGTCTGAATAAATTATTGCTCATTTATGGTTTGTCCTAAAAAGCCTTAAAAGCTTTGGTGTATGTAATTTAGATATTTAAGATAGACTTTGCATATCTTTTCTTTAAAATAATTGATTATTTTATCTAATAATTCCTTGGTTTTTCTGATGATAAATCTTGTACCCTTATTGTGTACAAGAAGTTGTTTTGTCTTTTACAGTACTTGGGACTGTATCAAGTTTTATTTTTGCTAAATTATTATACAAGTTTGTGACCTGGTTACTTGGTACATCTAAAATGACAATATTTTGGTTTGAAGTTAATTTAATAGTATTCGCGGAATATTTTTTAAGTAATAAAAGAAGGTTTTGCATACCAATAAGACCTAAGTTTCCTTGAGAGATTTTAACTCCCACATAACTTTGTGAGCGAACAGTACTCTCATGAATTCCCAAATGACCTTTTCGTGAAAATTCAACTAGTTCATTGGTTTGTGATGTTCTTATCGTAAAATTTATTTCTTTATGCAGAGTTTTGAGAAATTTCTCTTTACCCCATTTTTCAAGTAGATAACCTACTCTTGCATTGTCTCTGTTACTTCTATCTCCATGATCTCTAAATATTATAGAAATTGCTTTTACAACACTTAATATTTGAGAAGCGGTTACTTGTCCTATGTTGATTAGGGTCTTTTCTTTAGAATTATTTTGAGCTGTTACATTTATATCAAAGAGGGTTTTTGTTTGTGATATTTTAACTGCTGTAAAAGAGATATCTTGAATTTCATGATTAATACAATGAGTATGACAACCACTAATAGCTACTTTGAATTGTCTTGGTAGATTAGAGAACTTTTTATTACCATCTAGATATTTATTAACTTTTTCAACGATTGGACGAACATCGCTAATTTGGTCATAATCTATACCATTTACAGGACATGAAACTATGTTTCGTGGTACATCACCAGCTGCAAACTTGGTACTTAAACCAACAGAGTCTAATCTTCTGAATATTTCAGGTAGATTTCTCACTTGAATGAAAGAAAATTGCATGTTTTGTCTAAAAGTTACTTGGGCAGTATCTCTTGCAAAGTCTTTGGATATGGATTCTAATATTTCAAGTTGTTTAATATCAAGTTGACCTGCTTGTACTTTTACACATAGGGTAAAGTACAAAGTTTGGTCATTTTTGTCTTGAAGTTTTTTGTCTTGAGGAGAGAGACCATACCATTTAAAACGGTCAATATCATCTGGGTCTACTTCTAGACCCATGACTGCATAAACATAGATGTCATTTATAACTTCTAGTCCATCTTTGGTTTGTTTTATTCTTTCAACTCTTTGAGTTTTTGTCTCTGTTAACATTTAAAGTATAGTCCTAAAAAATTTCTTTACATTCCCATTCTGGGAAATTTTTTCTAATATATGCATTAAGCTCAACCTCTGCTTTAGTATACTCTCTTATCTTTTCTTCGTTATCCGTTGATTCACTTGCAACTGAAGATACAATCATACCAGCACCAACTGTAGTATTTGAATATCTATCGATGATAATAAAACTTCCTGTATGTCTGTTTTCATTATATGGGTCAACTGCAATTTGTCTATCTAAAGACAGAGTACATTGTGCAATATCATTTAGTTCTAAACTATCAGCAGCTACCTCTTTAAAGCTATTAATATCTTTTTTATATGTGATTGATTTAAATGAACCATTAATAACAGAAGTAGCTCTTTTAATAATATAGTTACTATTAAGCTCAAGCTGCTTTTCATCCATCCAAACAACCATTACTTCAAGTTTACTAGAAACATGAGGAATAGAGTTTGATTTTACAATCATATCTCCTCGACTAATGTCGATTTCATCTTTCAGTGTAAGAGTAGTAGCCATTGGGGCAAATGCAGTTTCCATTGTTTCAACAGTTTCATCTTTTCCAATTGGTCGTAAATCTTTAATCTCATTTGAAACAATTGATTTAACTACAGAAGTTTTCCTCGAAGGTAATACAGTAATTTCATCTCCAACACTTATCGTTCCACTTGCAATTGTTCCTGTAAATCCTCTAAAGTTAAGATGTGGACGACTAACATACTGAACTGGCAGCCTAAAATCATCATTCTCATCTTTATGAATCGAAATAGTATCCAGTAATTCCATTAGTGGAAGACCCTTATACCAAGAACATTTTGGTGAATTTGTAAGTATATTATCTCCATCTAATGCTGAAAGTGGAATATACTCAAAATTGATATCATTGTTATGAGGAAGATTAGGAATAATTTGTTCATAATCTTTTTTTATCTCTTCAAATATATCTTGAGAGAAGTCAACCAAGTCCATTTTGTTAATGGCAACAATAAGGTTTTTGATTCCCAAAAGAGAGGCAATATACGAGTGTCTTTTTGTTTGTGTTAAAATACCCTGTCTTGCATCAATTAAAATAATAGCTACATCCGCAGTACTAGCTCCTGTGGCCATGTTTCTTGTATATTGTTCATGTCCTGGAGTATCTGCAATAATAAATTTTCTTTTTTCAGTTGAGAAGAATCTATAAGCAACGTCAATAGTAATACCTTGTTCTCGCTCGCTTGCTAGTCCATCAACCAATAAAGCTAAGTCAATTTTATCACCTGTTGTACCAGATTTTTTAGAATCTTTTTCAATTGCTGCCAACTGATCTTCAAAAATCATTTTTGAATCATAAAGAAGTCTTCCAATTAAAGTACTTTTTCCATCATCAACTGACCCACATGTTATAAATCTTAATATCTCTTTGTTTTCGTGCTCTTTTAAATATGCTTCTATATTGTCAGCAATTAAATCTGATTGGTGTGCCATTAAAAATACCCCTCTTGTTTTTTCTTCTCCATTGATGCGTCACCATCACTGTCTATTAATCTTCCTTCTCTCTCACTTGTTGTACAAACTAACATCTCTTGAATAATTTCAGGTAATGTAGAAGCTTCACTGTTAACGGCACCCGTTAAAGGATAACATCCAAGTGTTCTAAATCTTACTTTTTCTTTTTTAGCTGTTTTTCGTAGTTCTTCAGGCATTCTTTCATCATCAACCATGATTTTTGTACCCATATACTCAACAACTTCTCTCTCTTTTGAGAAATATAAATCAGGAATTGGAATACCTTCTAAATAGATATATTGCCAAACATCAAGTTCTGTCCAGTTTGATATTGGGAAAACTCTAATAGACTCACCTTTTGTGTGTCTACCATTGTAGGTATTCCATAGTTCTGGTCTTTGGTTTTTTGGATCCCATCTGTGATTTTCATCTCTGAAAGAATAAATTCGCTCTTTTGCTCGAGATTTTTCTTCATCACGTCGTGCTCCTCCAAAAACTGCATCAAATTTATATTTATTTAGTGCTTGTTTTAGACCTTCTGTTTTCATAATATCTGTATGAACTGCAGAACCATGGGTAAATGGAGAAATATCCATGTCTAAACCTTTTTGGTTAGAGTGAACCAGTAGTTCCATTCCAACCTCTTTTGCACGTTTGTCTCTGAATTCAATCATCTCTTTAAACTTCCACGTTGTATCAACATGTACAAGGGGAAGTGGTGGAGATGCTGGATAAAAGGCCTTTTGTAAAATATGCAACATTACAGAAGAATCTTTACCAACAGAGTAAAGCATCGCTGGATTTTGAAATTCTGCGATAACCTCTCTCATGATATGCATAGATTCAGCTTCTAGTTGTTTTAAATGCGTTAATCTTTCTTTACTAATATTCATTGTTGTTCCTATTAAATTATTACTTTTACTTATGTAGTCCACATTCTTTGTGTTCTGGGTTTTCCCACCACCATCTTCCGCTTCTAACGTCTTCACCGTCCTTAACGGCTCTGGTACAGGGTGCACATCCAATACTTGGATATCCTTTGTCATGAAGTTTGTTATATGGAACATAATTTTTCTTGATATATTCCCACACATCTTCTTCACTCCAAGAAATTAGAGGATTAAACTTGATAACTTGATTACCTTCGTCCCACTCAAATGCATCCATGTCTACTCTGGTTACACTTTGAGATGCTCGTAAACCTGTCACCCAAATATCTAAACCTTTTAAAGCTCTTTTTAAAGGAGCAATTTTTCGTACAAAACAGCAGCTTTTTCTATTTTCAATAGATTCGTAAAAACCGTTAATACCTTGCTTTTTATATAATGCTTCCACATCATTATCATTAGGAAAAAATACATTAACCTTGACGTTATATTTTAAATTGGTGCTGTCCATTACATCGTACGTTTCATAAGGAAGTCTTCCTGTGTCCAATGTAAAGATGTTTGCACTTTTATCAATGTTTAACATCATGTCAGTAATAACTTGATCTTCTGCCCCAAAACTAGACGATAAAGCAATATTTTCATCAGAGTTTTTAATGAAATATTCTAATATTTCTTGAGGAGTGTTATCTTTAAATTTTTTGTTTAATTCTTCTACTTTTGCTTTCAATATATTTTCCTAAATTTGATAATCTGGTGCTTTAGCTTTACCTAAAGGTATCTTATTCCATGCACGTTCATGGAAATAATATAAAATCATTTTAGTCACTACTTCAATGGAGCCAATTGATGCTGCCATGATTAAATCTCCTGTTATAAAATAAGAGATAATCATCGTATCAAGAGTTCCAATGACTCTCCATGAAATGGTTTTTACTACAGATCTATATGCTTTTTCTTGCATTAAAATTGTTCCTTCAATGGTCTAAACCATATGACGATTAATCGTCATATAGTCCAGCACTTAAATATCTTTCACCAGTATCACATAAAATTGTTACAATTGTTTTCCCTTTGTTTTCAGGTCTACTTGCAACTTGTTTTGCAATAAATGTATTAGCTCCAGATGAAATACCAACTAAGATACCTTCTTGTTTTGCAAGTGCTCTAGCAGTAGCTATCGCATCTTCGTTGCTTACTTGAATAACTTCGTCATAAACAGTAGTATTTAAAACATCAGGAACAAAACCAGCTCCAATACCTTGAATCTTATGAGGACCAGGATTACCACCACTTAATACTGGTGATGCTTCAGGCTCAACTGCAATTACTTGGATATCTTTGTTATGTGCTTTTAATACTTCACCAATACCTGTAATAGATCCACCTGTACCAATCGCTGCAATTAAAATGTCAATTTTTCCATCAGTATCTGCTAAAATTTCTTTTGCAGTAGTTTCTCTGTGAATTTGTGGATTTGCTTCATTTGCAAATTGTTGAGGAACAAAAGAATTTGGAGTTTCAGCTGCAAGTTCAACTGCTTTGTCAACTGCACCTTTCATTCCTTTTGGAGGTTCAGTTAATACTAAATCAGCTCCTAATGCACTTAATAATTTACGTCTTTCTAAACTCATAGATGAAGGCATAGTAAGAACTAATTTTAGTCCAAGACCAGCACAAACAGCAGCAAGTGCAATACCAGTGTTACCACTAGTTGGCTCAATAATTGTTGTTTCTTTTGTAATTAGACCTTGCTCAAGAGCAACTTTTATCATGTTGTTACCGATTCTATCTTTAACAGAATGAGTTGGGTTCATAAATTCACATTTACCTAAAACAGTTGTGTCGTTTATACTTGATTCTCTTAATTTAACAAGAGGTGTATTTCCAATTAATTCTGTAACATTTTGTGCGTATTTCATTTTACTCTCCTAAGATTTTTATATATTATAATGTAAATATTCGTTGTATTTTTTCTGATAAATTTCTAAATCAGACAAACTTAAGTCAAATATTTGACTTATCTTACTCTTTGTTTCATCAAAAAACAAATTAAGAACTGGACTATTACTTTTGGTATCAGTGATCTTAATATCATCTTCTAAGGCGATTAAAATATCTTTAATCATGATATCTTTGGCATCTCGTGCCAATAAATAACCGCCTCTGGATCCTCTAACACTTTTTACCAAATCTGCATTTCTAAGTTTCCCTAAAAGTTGTTCTAAATAATTTTGAGGAATATCTGCTTTTGCAGAGATTTCTCTAATTTGCATGGGCTTTTCCGTTTCATGTTGGAGCAACTCATGCATGGCCGCTAGACCATACATACCTTTTGAAGAAATTAGAGGCATACTTTTAACCTACGCGTCGATTGCTTGTTTTAAATCGTCGATTAAATCAACAGTATCTTCTAATCCAACGCTCAATCTTACCACTGTAGACTTAATGCCAGCGTTGATTAACTCTTCTTCATTCATTTGTGAATGTGTAGTTGATGCAGGATGAACAATCAATGATTTTGAATCTCCAATATTTACAACAACAGAGAATAATTTTGCACTGTCGATAATCTTTTTAGCTTCTTCATAAGATGCTGCTTCAAAAGAGATAAGACCAGAAGCCTGACCATCTTTAAAGTATTTTTGAGCTTTACCGTAATCTTTGTTTGACTCTAATCCTGGGTAACAAACATTTGATACTTTTGGATTTGATTCTAAGTATTTTGCCACATCTAAAGCGTTTTTAGAGTGTTGAGCTACTCGCAAAGAAAGAGTTTCAATACCATTGATTAATAACCATGAGTTAAAAGGAGCTTGTGCAGCACCAATATCTCTAAGAAGTGCTAGTCTAACTCTTAAAGTAAAGTTTGGAAGTGGCACATCACTATATACCAAACCATGGTAAGAAGGATCTGGTTGTGTAAAGTCTGGATATCTTTCAGAGTTTTCTTTAAAGAATTCAGCCATACCATCTCGCTCAACAATCACACCACCAATAGCAGTACCTTGACCATTTGTATATTTAGAAGTTGAGTGAACAACGATATCTATTCCCCAGTTAATTGGGTTGAATAAAGCTGCAGTTGCAACTGTATTATCACAAATAGTTAATACACCGTTTCTTTTTGCAATCTCAGCGATTTTTTCAACATCTGCAATTGCGATTTGCGGATTTGAAAGTGATTCAAAGAATATTGCTTTTGTTTTGTCGTCAATTTGTGCTTCTAAATCTGAAGCATCTTCACTTTTAAATACTTTAGCTGTGATTCCAAATCTTTTAATAGTGTGTGTTAATAAGGTAACAGCTCCACCATATAATTTATCAGAAATAAGAATATTATCTCCAGCAACTGCTACATTAGCAACTGCATAAAAAATTGCAGATTGACCTGAAGCAACACAAATAGCTCCTGCACCATTTTCAAGCGCAGCGTATCTTTGCTCTAATACATCTGTTGTTGGATTTGTAAGTCTAGTATATATAGGACCTAATTCTTTAAGTGCAAATAAATTTGCAGCATGTTCAGAATCTCTAAAAGCATAAGCAGTTGTTTGCGTGATTGGTACACTCATCGTTCCATGACCTTGCGAGTTGTCGTATCCAGCATGAATGGCAGCTGTTTGGTTTTGCATATTCGAATCCTTTTTGATTTTATTTGTGAAATTGTACTTGAAATATTCTTCAATGTCAAGTATTTTAATATGGATTAAACTACTTGTCTATAAAAATAGATCTAAATTAATAAAATACAATAAAAAAATTGTACTTAAAATTTCATATTAGCACCTATATATTGGTACAAGTTGGCATTATAGGAAAATAATGTGTAAGAAATGTGAAGAAATGATTTATTTATAAAATCTTTTAATATTAATCTTGATTAAATTACTATGGTATGTAAAATATGATTTAAACAATCCAAACCCAAAAGAAGCTATAATTCTATAAAAAGAAAAAATATGGACAAAATAAATATCTTTGAAAATATTGTTGTAGATAAAAACAAAGAACACTTTTTTCAACTGTTACAACATGACAATGTTAGAGTGGAAAAAATAGTATCCAACGGGCAAACAACACCCTCTACTGATTGGTATAATCAAGAAGAAAATGAATTTGTACTTCTTTTAGAAGGACATGCCATAATAGAGTTTGAAGATAAAGAAGTTGAATTACTTAAAGGTGATTATCTAATTATAGAAAAACACATCAGACATAGGGTAAAATATACATCCAACAACGAGCCAACCATTTGGCTTGCAGTCTTCTATTAGAACAAATCTTTTAGAAAATTTCTGCGTTGTCAGAAAAAATTAAAATACTCACTTACTGTTTGTAAGCTCCTACTTTAATCTTCTCTTCCGCCTTGAACTTTGCTAAAATATCTACTCTACTAAAATACTGCCTATAATGAAAAATACAATATAATTCTAAAACTAAAAGAATTGATATAAGGGTAAGATTGAAAATAGCAATAATAGGAGCGGGAGCTTCTGGAATCGTGGCAGCAATAAATGCAAAAAGAATTAACAAAAATGTAGAGATAGATTTATTTGATATCAATAAATCTGTGGGTAAAAAAATCTTGGCAAGCGGAAATGGGCGATGTAATATTTCCAACACCACTTTAAGTCAAGCAAACTACATAGGAGAGAATCCATCTTTTGTTTCTTTTTGTTTAAAAGAGTTTGATTATAAAGTATTTGAGAAGTTTTGTAGAAATATGGGATTATTACTAGATATCAAAGATACCAATAAAGTATATCCTCTTTCCAATGAAGCCAAATCAGTAGTAAATCTACTACAGAGTCAATTAGATGCTTTGGGTATCAATATTATTTGCCAAACAACTATCAAAGAAGTATCAAAAAATAACAACAAGTTTGAGCTCAAAAGTGAAGATAATACTTTTAAAAACTATGACAAAGTACTGGTGAGTTCGGGGCTTCAAGCAGCTCCTCAGTTAAACTCAACAGAAGATGGAATAAACATCGCTGAGAGTTTTGGACACAGTTTTAATCCAACCTACCCTTCTCTAGTGGGATTAGATGTGGAGAGTAACTATCATCAAAAACTTTCAGGTGCTAAAAAAGAAGTAGTAACCACCCTTTATATTAATGGACAAAAAGAGTATGAAGTCAAAGGGGATGTACTTTT
>MAAG01000193.1:276-656 GCA_002163065.1 Arcobacter sp. 31_11_sub10_T18 | reverse complement strand
ATTTGGAATATTGGACCTTTCTCAAATCGCATCTTATAACTTATCTTTATATCAAGAAGTACAAATTTCTATTAACTTTTTCCCAAAACTAAATAGAAATGAACTCTTAACCCAAATTGAGTCACTTCTAAAAGCTTTACCAAATGAAAAGGCATCCGTTCTTTTAACAGGAATAGTTTCCAACAAACTTCCAGTGGTGATTTTAGAAGTTTGTAAACTGGACCCAGAAGTAAAAGCCAAAGATATCAATGCCAAACAAATAAGAGGAATAGTAAATCAGCTTATCAATTGGAGATTAAAGATTATTGGAACTCAAGGGTTCAAACACGCTGAAGTTAGTGGTGGTGGTGTTCGAACTGAAGAAGTGAATGATAGAACGA
>MAAG01000193.1:0-191 GCA_002163065.1 Arcobacter sp. 31_11_sub10_T18 | reverse complement strand
CGCGTGGGCGTCAGGTTTTGTAGCTGGGAAGTCATTGGCTGTTCAAAAATAAGGGCTATACATTAGCCACTTTTATCCAATTACTTCGTTGTCAGAAAAATTAGCTTACTCACTTACAAAAGAGTAAGCTCCTAAGCTAATTTTACCTCCGCCTTGAACTTGAACAAAATTAACTAATTTCTAGCCATTAT
>MAAG01000007.1:1185-5022 GCA_002163065.1 Arcobacter sp. 31_11_sub10_T18 | reverse complement strand
GATACATGAAAAACAATAGTACTTGTGATGATTTACATCTCTTTATTGAAGTGATTTAACAAGTGATTTAACATAGGGATTAGTTCTTATTTTATTCAGCCTCTAAAGCTTTTTGCTTAGGGGCTGAACGACTAGTTTCTAAATATGAAATATGAATATAGATAATAAAAATTTGATTATTATTATCTATGTTCATTGGTTTGACATCTGCTAAATTAGAAATGTAATAATTTATTAATGTAAATAGCGTAAAAGTCAAAATAAACTACAGTTTTTTAGATGTAGTAGATAAAAAATTTAAAGGATTATACTTGTATTATAAAAAATTATTTTTTCCAATTGGTGGTGGTGAAGAATTAGAAGAAAGACTATATGGTGCATTATTAATTGCTAAGAAATTTAATATTAAACTTGATGTATTAAAGTCGAGCCTAAAAGATAGTGATAAACTTTATAAAAGATATGGTATCCCAGAAGATATCACAAATGAGATTGATGAAATCCTTGATATGAAGTATAAGGAAGAAAATAATGGTTTCATGCAACTTTTTGAACAAGTTGCTAAAGATCTAGAAGTGAAAATTTCTAGAGATGATAAAGAGAATAATTCTTTAGTAAAAGTGAAAATTCTAGAAGGTTTACGAAGTACATTAGTAGAGCAAGAGTCAAAGTTTTGTGACCTAGTTATTGCGGCTGCACCACCTGCAGGTCTCGCCACAGCAACATTTGAAACTGCTGTACTTAAAAGTGGAAAACCTGTTTTATTGTTTCCTAGAATTTTAAGAAAATTCTCTACTGATTCTATAATAATTGGTTGGAATAACTCAACTGAAGCTTCACGCTCACTTACTTCTTCAATTGAATTACTAAAACAAGCTAAAAGAGTACATATTGTTTCATCTACAGAATATATCAAAGATTCAAAAGTAATAGAAAGTCTTATTACTTATTTAAAAGAACATGATATAAATGCCAGCTATGATATTATCAAAACTACTAGAATACCAGGACAAGCACTACTAAACGCTGCACAAGATGGAAACTTTGATTTGATAGTAGCAGGAGCATACGGACATAAAGGTCTAAAAGAGCTTATGTTTGGTGGAGCTACTAGATATTTACTAGAAAATACAACTATTCCAATTTTTATGTCTCACTAGATAACTGCATAAATCTTACAATTCCTCTTTAACTACTTCGTAGATTTTCAAAGATTAAGTTTTGAATTTACGAAGTAAAAAATGATTAAAGATATTTTTACCCAAATTTACGTGTTTCCATTTTAGAACGATATATCCATGGACAATCATTTAATAATTGTGAAATTTACTTTTGTAACCTAGATGTAACCAAACTAAAGTAGAGTAGATTAAAAAATATAATACTAGGCTAAAAATATGTTAAATAAATTAACACTAAAAATAAAACTGGGTTTGATTGCTGCTATTGGTACAGCTTCATTGATTATAGTTGCTGTTGTTACGTATAATGGCTTAACTGCTATTGGAAGTGAAATTGAAGAAATTGCTGAATACCAAATACCAATAAATACATTGGTAACTGAGTTAGAAAAAGATATATTAGAAGAAGAAATTTTGACCTATGAATTAATCATTGCAAGTAAAGATGTTAATAGTCAAAAATTCAAAGATTTGGAACATGAACTTTCTAAATTAGAAAAAGAAACAGACGCAACTCTAAAAGAAGCTGAACATTTGGTTGAAAAAGCAATTGCTCACAATACTGATACAAAAACAAAAAATACCTATAAACTCTTTTTGAAAGAATTAAAAGAGCTAGAATATGAGCAAGCTGAGTTTGAAAAAACACTGGCTCAATTTGAAAGAAATTTAGAATCTGGAAACTTGAAAAGTATAGAAAGAGAAAAGGAAGTTCTTCATGAAGAATTGGAGCTTATGGATAAGAATATACAAAAACTTATGCATCAAATGCAAAATCTACTTAAGCATTCAACCCAACAAGCTGAAGCAGATGAACATGCTTTAGTTGATTTTTTAATAGTTACGGTGGTCATTACACTGATTATACTGCTTGTACTTTCAATTTTCATTATCAAAAATGTAATATCCTCTATTAAAAACTTCCAATTGGGACTGAATACTTTCTTTAAATATGTAAATCGAGAAAGCTCTGATGTTAACTTACTTGAAATAACTTCATCGGATGAAATTGGTCAAATGGCAAGAATTGTTAATCAGAACATAACTATAACAAAAAAAGGTATCGAAGAAGATAGAAAACTTATTGATGAGACTATTACAGTTCTTAGTGAATTTGAACAAGGTGATTTATGTCAACGGCTTAATGGCTCTGTTTCAAATCCTGCTTTAATGGAGTTGAAAAGTGTTTTAAACAATATGGGTGCTAATATGGAAAACAATATTGACAATGTTTTACATATATTAGAGGAGTACTCAAGTTATAACTATTTAAACAAAATAGATGAACAAGGGTTAAAAAAACACCTTTTAAAGTTGGCATCAGGTGTTAATAATTTAGGAATTTCAATAACAAGTATGCTTATTGAAAATAAATCGAATGGATTAACATTAGACAACAGTTCAGATAAATTATTATCGAATGTTGATGTGTTAAATAAAAACTCTAGTGAAACTTCGGCAAGCTTGGAAGAGACAGCAGCTGCATTGGAAGAAATCACTGGAACTATTAGAAATAATACTAGTAATGTAGCTCAAATGTCATCGTATGCAGAACTATTGAAAATGTCTGCAAGTGAAGGTCAAAATATGGCAAACAAAACAACTTCTGCAATGGAAGAGATTACCAATCAAGTAAGTGCTATAAATGACGCTATTTCGGTCATAGATCAAATTGCTTTTCAAACAAATATTCTCTCACTTAATGCAGCAGTTGAAGCTGCAACAGCAGGTGAGGCTGGGAAAGGATTTGCTGTAGTTGCTCAAGAAGTTAGAAATCTTGCAAGTAGAAGTGCCCAAGCAGCCAAGGAGATAAAAAACTTAGTTGAAAATGCAAATTTAAAAGCTGATGAAGGTAAAGTAATTTCTAAAAATATGATTGATGGATATGATGGTTTAAATGACAATATCGCAAATACATTGGCTCTAATTAAAGATATAGAATCAGCATCTAAGGAGCAGTTAGTTGGAATTGAACAAATCAATGATGCTGTGACACAACTAGATCAACAAACACAAGAAAATGTTGCAGTTGCCATTACTACAAATACCGTTGCAGAACAAACAGATAAAATTGCAAAACTGGTTGTTTCAAATGCAAATGAAAAAGATTTCAATGGAAAAGATAGTGTAAAAATGAATGATAGCTATTGATAGCTGATCCCAAAACGCAGGATCTAATGGAGAATTAGAAAGGGCCATTGTCAGACCCCGTTTCAGTACGCCGACTGATGAGGAAGGCAGCAGGTAATAACTGGTCGCGGACAGGGCGCACAGGGAACCTAACAAAGGGGCCATGGCAATAGCTGCATCAAGGATGTACGTAAACAAGCCCCTACGTTTATGGCTATAACTAACAAAGCCTAATTCACCATTAAGGTGGCAGAAGGAATACAACTGGACTTGGTTTATCTTCCTTAAGGTGATTAAAGCGAATGCCAGGTGGCTGAGCTCATGAATAATAACGCCTGGGGCAATGATCGGCGACAGGGACCATTTCTGATTTTGAACAATCGAAATGTAGAACCTGGCGTTAAGCTGCCAATACAAGAAGCACAGCAATAGTACTGAGCATAGGGCGAAGACCAGATCAAACAAGATATCAAAAACTATTGCCATAACTCTTACCTGCTCGTACTGCACATTATTAAGCCGCAAC
>MAAG01000007.1:0-1176 GCA_002163065.1 Arcobacter sp. 31_11_sub10_T18 | reverse complement strand
GCAGGCTCCATAATACCCGAATACCACTCTTCTTTAACCAATCGTCGAATTTTTGGGCAATAATTTAAATTTGCAATATATGGGGATTCAGAACGGCTTTTTCAGAATGTTTTGGTTGATTAATAACAGTAAAGGTACTTCTCCATTGTAAGGAAGTGAAATTATGCTGCATTTTCTTTGTGGTATTGCATACAAGCCTAAATTGAAGAATAAACATTGGTTGATCAGGGTGATTTTGGCAATACTAATTCTGCGCTCTAAACCCATATTCTTACACGGTAGTAGCAATCAACTCCTAACATTTCCAATTTTTTTCAATAACCCACAAAAGAAGTTCGGTAGCACATTTACCATAATGGTATTAATAGTATTGTTGTGTCGATGTGAGCATTTTTATCCTTAAGCGATTATAATAATTGGTAAGCTGAAGAAGGTGGGCGGTGCAGCTATAACTTGCGTCATATAGGAATAGCCACACTCTGTTTGATTATATATAAAATAGAATATCAATACCCTAAATCATTACGGGCTTATATTATCAAAACTTAATCCCATTGGGATTTCCATTTTCCGACCGTTCCTGTCGGTTTATCTAATTTTAAATCTTCTAGATATTCTTCTGTTTCATGGCTGTAATGATCACATAGAGAATTTGAGTACGTAAACCATTTCAATGCTTTAGAAAGGTTACAGGCACCATAAAATGATCTTGCCAACCAAAAAACTGCCCGAATAAAGTCTCTGTTTTCAATTATATCCCAACTCATTTGTACGTCACCATATTCTGACAAATCGTCTGGAATAGAATTGAGTATTTGTAATTCGTGTGCAATTAAATGCGGATTATTTTGATCGAAGTCGTCAGCCAGCCTACAATCAGATACTAGGCTTAACCATGCAGCTATAGCTGTCATTGATTCGGGATGGCGGTTTATCACATTTTGAAATCCATCCTTATGATAACCGACAGTATTCCCCCCATTTTCAATAGGTCTCTCAATTTCTCTTATTATGGATAAATCAGCTTCTGATCTAGTTGAGGGTATGAATCTATGGGATTGATCTTCACTGCTGAAAATAATTACATTTCTGCAATGGGTGTTTTCTTTCAAAGATGCTGAATTGAGTGACCCTGAAGACACTCGGAGTTTAAGTGCAAGCTGTCTTCGAGCTGAG
>MAAG01000081.1 GCA_002163065.1 Arcobacter sp. 31_11_sub10_T18 | reverse complement strand
TCTATTTTCATTCTCAACAACTTTAATTTGTGTAGCATTTAATAGTCTTTTATCATTATACTGTATATCATTAAAACTATATTTACTAGTTACAGTAAAATTATCAGTACTAGTGCCTTCGTCAACATCATTATTGGACATAAAATCAAGCATGTTCCCTATTTCTTCTGTGCTTAATGAGTATTCTTCTTGTATAGCTTTTATCTCACTACTATGATTATACTGTATATCTTTTAAAGCACTATAAACAGATTCATTTTGAGACAATTCAGTTTCATAGTTTGAAATCAAAGGAAGACACTCTTCATGTACTTTTTGAGTTTGTTCGCTATTCTTAACTGAATCAATATGAAAGATTGGAGTAATAAACTCATTTAACTCTTCTGCTATTTCTTGATATGGTCTTGCAAAGTTATTGTAGGTTTTATTCTCAATTTCAATTAGCTCATTAATGGCTGCCCTACTCTTTTCTATTTTTTCTTCTAATAAATTTTTACTTTCTTCAAAATTATCTAAATTAAATTCTTTAAACATATGGTTCCTTTATATAATATTTTATTTATTAAACTCAACACAAAATCCTCTGTCAAAATCTGAATAGTCTTTATAGAATTCAATTTTTTTAGATTTAAGGCTTTTAAGAAGTTTAGCTAAGGGTTCTCTTTGATCATACCCCATTTCACAACACAAATATTTGATATTTGATTCATAAGTAATACTAATGATGTTATTCAACAATTCATCTCCCACTTCTCCTCCAAACAAAGCATTACCTGGTTCAAATTTTACGTTGTAGGGTAACTTGTAGTTATTTGCAATATAAGGTGGATTAGATATACACATATCATAGTTAACTTCGCTAACATTATCAAATAAATCACTTTTTATAAAATCAATTTTATGATCAACTTTAAATTTTATGGCATTTTTTTGTGCCAGTTCTAAAGCTTTATCATTAATATCAATAGCTGTTATTTTAATATTATCTATTAAAAGAGCAAGCATCACAGATATGATTCCACTTCCAGTACCTATTTCTATAACTTTTGGGTTTTGAATATTTTCAAGAATATCTTTAGCTTTATCAACAAGTATCTCTGTTTCTGGTCTTGGTATCAATACTTGTTCACAAGTTAAAAATTGTTCTCCGTAAAATGAAGCTTTCCCAATGATATACTCAATGGGATAATGGGTTGCTCTTTTTTTAACTATCTTTTGTAATTCATTCTCTTTTTCAAATTCTTTGTCATAATTCAAATGTAACCATATTATATTTTTATCTAATAAATACATGATTAAAATCTCAATCTCTTTGGAAGGGATATGAGTGACTTCTTTAAGTTCATGGTTATATTTTTTAATTGTTTGTTTGATTGTCATATATTTTATACCTTTATCTAAGGATTATATTATATTGGAACTTTTTAATTCATTTATATAATGAATTTGGCCCACCTATTCTAAAATATATAAGGCCAATTCATCAGCAATTAAAAAGTTTTCGTTATAAAGTCGATCATTTTTTATACTAAGTTTATCTACACTTGTTAAATCTTCAATTTTAACTCTTTCTTTTTGTGTAAATATGTCCATTTGTATTCCTAAAGAGGTCCTGAAACCAAGCAGAACTTTTTCCATTTTAATGTCATTGTCATTTAATGTTTCAGTATTTGCAAAGAGTGGATTGTTAATATATTCATCCAAATCTTCATGGGTATAATACCTTACTTTATTTTTATATCCAACTGCTCCTGCACCAATTCCTAAGTATTCTTTATGCTGCCAGTAGCCTTTATTATGTTTAGATTCATATTCTTCTTTTGTGGAAAAATTAGAGATTTCATACTGATTAAATCCCATATTTTTAAGGTAGGAAAATAAATCTTGTGACAACTCTTCATCATCAATTTTTAGGTGATGCTGATTAAAGAACTTTGTCCCTTTTTCAAGTATCAAACTGTATGCACTTATATGAGTAATTGGAAGTGTTTCTATTAGATCAAAATCCTTTTTCATACTTTGAAAAGTATCTCCTTTGACACCATATATGATATCGCAATTAATGGCTTTAAATCCGACTTCCTTGGCATCATGTATAGCTTTTATAGCCCTATTTGACTTATGTGCACGACCCAGTACTTTTAACTTCTCATCGTTAAAACTCTGTACACCAAAGCTCACCCGCTTTACCCCATAGTTATACATACCAGTTAACCACTCAACTGTGCCACTATTTGGGTTGGCTTCAGTGGTGATTTCTGTATCATCGTTAATATAAGGTTGTATAAGTTTGAAGATTTGTTCATATTCCGCATATTTTACAGCACTGGGTGTTCCGCCACCTATAAATACTGTTTCTATTTTTTTATTATGTTTTTTTACATAATTATTTAATTCAGTTTCTAACTGATGTGTTAATGCCTTCATATAGTTATGTTTTAAATGTGATTTATCTGTATACGAGTTAAATGCACAGTAAAAACATTTACTGTCACAGAAAGGTATGTGTATATATAAAAGCAATTTTTAATCCTTTTTTAATTATAATCTTTGCCTAATTATAAGGAAAAAGTTATTCATGGTTGATAAAATTGATAATATTCCAGCACCACAAAATGGAAAAAACTATAGACCCAATGTTGCTGCAATAGTACTATCTGCTAAATATCCAGAAAAATGTGAAGTATTTATTGCCTCACGTACGGATGTTGATAACGCTTGGCAATTCCCTCAAGGTGGAATTGATAAGGGTGAAACAGCCAAAGAAGCTTTATTTAGAGAATTAGAAGAAGAAATTGGAACAAATAAAATTGATATTATTGCGCAATACCCGCAATGGGTAAGTTATGACTTCCCACCTGCAATTGCAAAAAAGATGCACCCTTATGATGGTCAAATACAAATGTATTACTTGGTCAAATTAAAAAAAGGTGCAACCATAAATATCAATACTCAAATTCCTGAATTCAGTGAATTTAAGTTTGTACCAACAAAAAACATTTATGAATACATTACGTTTTTCAAAAGAACAGTTTATAAACAAGTGTTAAAATATTTCAAAAAAGAAGGTTTTATTTAATTATGTTAAAAGTACTAAAGTTTGGTGGTACTAGTGTAGGAACACTAGAGCGTATCCAAAATGTTGCAAATATTATCAAAGATAAAAAAAACGATGGTCATGACGTTATTGCTGTAGTATCAGCAATGAGTGGTGAAACAAATAAATTAATCGAATATGCTGATCATTTTAGCTCTAACCCAGCATCAGCCGAGATTGATATGTTATTAAGTTCAGGGGAGAGAGTTACTTCAGCCCTACTTTCAATTGCTTTAAATGACCAAGGATACAAAACCACCTCAATGAGTGGTAGAGAAGCTGGAATTACCACCAGCGATGCCCATACAAAAGCAAGAATTGAAAATATTGATGTTTCAAATATGAAAAATGCAATTGCTGATGGAAAAATCATAATTGTTGCGGGTTTTCAAGGTGTAACAAATAATGGTAGGGTTTCAACCCTTGGTCGAGGTGGAAGTGATTTAACTGCTGTAGCAATCGCTGGAGCTATTAAAGCGGACCTTTGCGAAATATATACAGATGTTGATGGAATATACACAACTGATCCTAGAATTGAACCTAAAGCTAAAAAGCTGGATAAAATTTCTTATGATGAAATGTTAGAGCTTGCATCTTTAGGTGCAAAAGTTTTACAAACACGATCAGTAGAAATGGCAAAAAAATTAAATGTAAATCTAGTATCAAGAAGTAGTTTTTCACCTCAAACTCCTGGTACACTAATAACGAAAGAAGAGAATATTATGGAAAAACCATTAGTAAGTGGTATCGCACTAGATAGAAATCAAGTTAGAGTTGGACTTTACTCAGTTATCGATAAACCAGGGATTGCAGCTTCTATTTTTACAGGCTTGGCTGATGCGAATGTTAATGTAGACATGATCATTCAAACAGTTGGTGTTGATGGTGTTACAGATCTAGACTTTACAGTTCCTAAAACTGAATTGGACATTACTAAAGAAGTTATGGCTAGATTTGAGAATGATGCTAAAAATATTGATTACAATGAAGAAATTTCTAAAGTATCAATTGTTGGTGTTGGTATGAAATCCCATGCGGGTATTGCAAGTAAAGCATTTCAAGCCATGGCAGATGAAAATATCAATATAAGAATCATTAGTACCAGTGAAATAAAAATTTCAATGATTATTTTAGAAAAGTACAGTGAACTTGCAGTTCGTGCACTTCATGAAGCTTATAACCTGGACAAATAGTGCAAGAATTTCTTAACTGGACCATTGACACAATAAGAGAAGACAAACTCATTTCTCCTTGGTTGGAAGAAAAAAAATATGAGTGGACTCCTCTTGTATCAAAACTTATCAGTAATATCTTGGATAAAAACTGTTCAGTTATTATTCTTACAGATAAAGACCGAGAATGGTTTTTGGAATATGTATTGTCCAATATTAATACGCCAAAACAAAATAGACCATTTTTACCTTTTTATGATTTCAGGGCATTTTATAAACAAATTGACTCTATTAAATCTGAAGATGACATCAATTTAATAAAAGACATGTTAAGTATTTCTTTTCCGGCAGGTTATTGTTTTTGGTATATAGGTCGTGGTCAAGATATTCGAGCAACCATTCCAAAAGTAAGTAACAACTCATTTTTATGGTTATTGGACGAAGAAAAACAAGATGCCTTTAATTTAAGAAGTAATGACGAAGCCCTAGATATGAAGCTGCTTCAGATGTTTAGACTCTATAATAAGACTCTTAGTGCTGCCCTTTTTGCAGAGATTAACGTAGAGCATTAAAATGCAAAATATCAATATTAATTTATCTCAAATACTCATTGTTTCAAGTATTAACAATATTTTAGATTCATTAATGCAGATACTACCCAAACATAATACTCGGATTATTAGAAATGAAATTACAGATAAAGATGAGTTTTTATTGGCTCAAGCAACTGCTGCCATAAAAGAATCTTATATCGCTACATCAGATAAAAAATACATCATCTTATGTGGTTCTACTTTCAGAAAAGAGGCTCAAAACTCATTACTCAAAGTTTTAGAAGAACCTCCAAAAAATATAATTTTTATTATTGTTACCACATCTAAATCAACACTTCTTCCAACAATATTGTCAAGAATGCCACACAAGTTTTTAAAAGAAAAAAAGCAAATTGAAGAACTCTCATTGAATTTAAAAAACATTGACTTAAAAGATACTTACAATTTTTTAAAAGAAAACCAAAAAATCTCCAAAACAGAAGCAAAAACTTTAATAGAGTCTATGATTTACAAAATTAATACTCAAAAGATAAAACTAACCACAAAAGAGTTAGATAGCTTTTCTGTGGCAATCAAATTAATTGAGCTAAACTCTAAGCCTATTAATATACTCACTACCTTATTATTAACTTTAATACATAGAAAAAATAGATACTAAAAGGCCTTTTCTGATGAATGAGTACGATTTATCTTTAAAAAACCCAAAAATCTCTTCTGAAACATACAAGACTAAAATTATGGGTGTTATCAATGCCAATGAAGATAGTTTTTATCAAAAAAGCCGTTTTGATGAGTATGGTGTAATAGAAAAAATACAAGATATGATAAATGATGGTGCAGATATAGTTGATATTGGTGCAGTATCAAGCAGGCCTGGTAGTTTACCCCTTGAATCAAAGGAAGAATTAAAAAGAATACAGCCCCTTTGTGACTTAATATATAAAGAAAAACTACATGAAAAAGTTCTTTTTTCCATAGACTCCTATACTCCAGATGTATTGAGATATACATTAGATAGGGGTTTCAAAATTGTAAATGATATTACTGGTTTAAGCAATGATGATGTTGCAAAAATCACAGCTCAATACAATGCTCAAATAGTCATAATGCACATGCAAAAATCACCTAGCAATATGCAAGATTCTCCAACATATGATGATGTCATTTTAGATATTGATAAGTTTTTTACAAAACAAATTCAAAAAGCTCAATTTTTTGGTATTAAAGATATTGTATTAGATGTAGGTATTGGCTTTGGAAAAACTTTAGAACATAATTTAACTTTACTAAACAATCTTGATTATTATAAAAAGTTTTCTTGTGAACTCTTAGTTGGTGCCAGTAGAAAATCACTTATTAACAATATCGTTCCTTCTTTTGTTGATGACAGATTACCAGGTACTCTTGCAATTCATTTAGAAAGTTTAAAAAAAGGAGCTTCTATTATTCGCTGTCATGATGTAAAAGAACATTATCAAGCAATTAAAATACAAGAAGCAATTCTTAGCCAAAAAAGATATTCCTAAATAATGAATGATATAGATTTTATTGATAAATGTGACAAACAACTGGGTATTTATTACTCTAAAGCTAAGAGTTATTGTATTGATACACCAACTCATTCATTAATAATTTTACGTAGTTTTGTATCTCATTTCACGTATATTTTAGCAAAAGAACACAAAATTGATCTTCAAAAAACTTATCTCTATAAAAAAATAGAACAACTATCACTTGTGAAAAAAATTAACAATGATATTATTTCTATTTTACATGAAATACGAGTTGATTCCAATCAAGGTGCCCACTTTGATAAATCAAACTTATCATTAGAGGAGTTCTCACAACTTGCAAAACTTAATATTGAGCGTGCTTGTAAGGTAATTGAGTTGTACTTTACTCACATAAAAAAACCTATTCCTATTTATTTCTTTGAAAAAATTACACTTGGCATAACAAAAGAGACGTGTTATCAAGCTATTATGGAAAACGATTTAAACTCTCAATATATTATTGGTTTAAATCTTCAGGCAAAAGCAAAACTAGAACATATTAAGGAATACACACAATTAAAGAATAATGGAGAACAATTCCTACTCAATCCAAATTCTTTTAAATTATTGGATCAATCAACTTATTGGTTCAAACAAGCTTCTCAATCAGGTGAACATAATGAAGCCATTTTTGAGTTTGCTATGTGTTTATTATATGGAGAAGGAATAGAAAAAAACGAAGAAGAAGGTGAAAGATTAATTCTAATTGCAGCAGATAAAAACAGCATAAATGCAAAGGCAATTTTAGGTGCTTTTTATTTAGAAGGTTCATGTTTATATAAAAAAGATTATAAAAAAGCTTTATATTACTTGGAAATAGCGGCAAAAGAAGAACATCCTGAAGCCTTAACAAATTTGAGCTATATGTATAAAAATGCAATTGGAGTGAAAAAAGATGTACTACTTAGTTTTAAATACATGCAAAAGGCTTCCTATGCAGGGTTTTCACATGCCCAATATCATTTGTCAAATTTTTATTTTAATGCAATTGGAACCCGCCAAGATTATAAAAAAGCATTAGACTTACTCGAAAAAGCATTTATTGCTGATTATTCACCTGCTGTTTTAACCAAAGCTAGATTATTGTTAAAAGGTGAATTCTTGGAAAAAGACTTAATTAAAAGTGAAAGTCTTTTCATTAAATACATAGAACTTGAGAATGATTTTAATGTTTTATTTGAGTTGGCCCAGAACTATACTACATCGTTTAGTCACTTAAAATCAAAAGAAGCCATACTTGATATATTGAAAAATTGTATTAATAATTCTAATAATGAATCCATTAAAAATAAAGCTTTAGAATTGCAAGCCAAAATCAAGTAATATTTACAATTTAACTTAAATCATTTTTTTCCAAAAAACATTCCAAAATTGATTTGAATACCATAATCTGGATCAAAATCATTTACTCTTTCCCATGAATACCTAGGAATTACATCATAATAAAGCCATTTTTTTATGTAATGTCTATAAGAAACATAAGCTTGATAATTTTTGACTTCTAAAGTAGAATCACTATTACTTGAAGCTGCTGACAAAACATAACTTAGATATCTTTTTTTTGAAAGGGTTTGATTTAGTCTCAAGGAGTTGTAAAAATTGTCATCTTTTATTTTTTTATTCCAATAATATTCGTTATAACTTGAAAATTTATAGACATCATTGAATATCTTATGAATTTCGAATGAACTGGTAGTATCAAAGCCATTTTTATCTGATAGGAATATTCTCTCAGATAAATCCACAATCCAATCGTTCTTGTAGTCAATTTGTTTAGAAATAGAGGCTTTTGCAAAGGGTTCAAATTCATCAAGTTTTAATTTTACACCAAGACCTGAAGAAAAATTCAAATATTCTTTTATTTTGTCAACATAAGATATACCAGCGTTAACACCCTGATCGTTTTTAGGATCATCTATCCTTAAGTCATTAGACTCATCATTGGTCTCTTTTTTATTCCAAATTTCTATTTTGTATTTCTCTTTAAGTTTGGGTAGTTTTAATCTTAACCTAAAATTGGTAACTGCACCAATAGATTGTCCTTGTTTTTTTTCAAAAGACTGTTCTATGTGTATATACGTTGGATTATCATATATCTTATCATCAGGTTTATTTGATAAGTAGTTGTCAATATTTGTTGAAAAATAAATAAGTCTTTCAGATAAGTAAGCTCTGAAACTTTCACCTTGAGTTAATGATTTTTCCAGTAATGACGAATTATTATTACTAAGTTTATTGTTTTTAATCTCTTGAGAAAATAACAATACTTGAAAAATCAAAATTAAAAAAAAACTTCATTTTGCACCTCCCAATAAAGAAAAGATATTCTCATATTTAATTTTTACCTAATTCAAATTAATATTTATTGACTTACTTAATAAACAAACTTAACATAAGTTTTGTTTAAGTTTAAAATAAGAAAAGTAAAAAATTAAAACTACTTCAAATTGTACTTTAATATTTAAGCATATATTCATTAAAATATACACAATAGGAGGAAATTATAATGGAATTACAAGGAATTACTATAGATTTTAATGATAAAAGAACTTGTGGATTACTCCCCGAATTATGTCTAGATTGGGATGAACGTTATGATGAATTAGATGACAATCAAGAACTTATCGACTATTGGGAATCAAATTTAAAAAAAGTAACTGATAAAACTAAAAAAATAGTTTCAGGTAATATTGAGGCAAAATCAATTCTTTATTCAGCAGATGAAGAGGCAATACAAATAATCAGGGATAATTTTCCTGAAATTAAAATTGGTACTATTTTATATAGTGAAGTTAATCATTGTGATCACTGTTTAGACTATGATTACTTAAATAAAGATTTCAAAAGAAGATAAGCTCTTTTAGGAAGCAAGCAGTATATTCAAAACTTTGTATATGTTGATAGAACAAACATTATCCATAAGTATGGAAATCCATTTTTGATTTTACCAACATGTGCATAAATAAAAATAAGGCCAATGTAGTTTCAAAGACAATACCTACTACATGATAAGATACAAATTCAATGGTACTTATATTATCAGGTATATATACTATAGGTATTCCATAAATCAAAGAGATTAAATAAAATACAAAAGATAATGCAACAGTACAAAAAACGAAAAACTTTACACTTACTGAAATTTCTATCTTTTTATATTCCATTTTTTTCTTCATTTTCTTTCTCTTTATAAGAAATATATTGAGCTATAAAAAATAAATATATAGCAACAGGTAAAATATAGGTTAAAAAAATATCAGTCATCATAACTCCTTTTAATCTTTATAAATATTAAACCAAAAACTGTCAGGGAAAAAACTAACTCCAACTAAAAGCGCTAACATTGTAAATGCAAATAAAGTTTCACTACTAAATTCTAACATGAGTAACTCCTAATTATTGTATTTCAATTTCGAATTACAATCATAGGAAAATTATGTGGTAAAAAAGTGGTAAATAAATTAAATTTTAAGGTATTTATATATTTGTTTTATTTAAATTATATTTGTAGAAAAAAAATTATTTTATGTACTATATAAGCTGTTAAAACAAAAAAACTAGTGGAGATTAACAATGGAGATTTATTTGAAGATTTGGCAATGAATGATTGAAGAAATTTTTATTAAAAATTAAAGCTTATTATTTTTGTCCAACTGGTGTGATATGGAGATTTTTTGCTCTGTATATTTAACTTCACTATCTTGTAAAAAAGTCAATTCACTTTTAATAATTGGAATGTTTTGTATATTTTTCTCAAGTTCTAATATTTTTTCATATTCGAGTTTAATTGTTTTATGCTGTTCAAGTAAACTATTATATAAAATTTCATCATAATTAGTGTCTTTAATTTTTGCAAGTTTTTCATTATTAACTTGTCCGATTTTTTCAATATCTAATAACTGATGTTGTTTATTTTGAAGGGTTTTGTATTTTACATCCAGTAATTTTAGAGTATTAATCATCTCATATTTTTCATTTTTTAGTTTATTTTTGTATTCATATGCATTTTTATGTTTTGTTTGTTGCTGTTTTAAATCTAAAAATAGTTCTTCAATTTGTCTCTTGTAAACAAGGTCTGCTTCATTTGAAATGTCTTGTAAAGCCTTATCATAATGACTTATTAAGGATTTTACAGACAGTGATAAAGAAGTAGAATCCCCCTCTTTCCTTAATGAATCAATTTTATTTTCGTGATTTTTTATTTGTATTTTTAAAGCAATGATTTTATCTTCATACTTTTTCTCACAACTACCAATTTCATCAAGAGATAAATTTACCAGTTGTATCTGTTTCTCATAATCTTCTAATAAATGTTTTATGTTTGAGATTTCTTTTATTTCAATATTTAAAGAATGAATATCTTCTCTTAAGCGTTTAAAGTCAAATCTGAGTTTCTTTTGATCTTCTAATAGATTTTTTTGTTTGATAAAGTTATCTTTTAATTTTTCTTGTTGTACCAGTGAGATTTCCAATTCGTGAAAAGTTTCTTTAATTCCAAAATTCTCTTTGTAATCTCTTTGTTGAATGTACAATCTTTCCAATTCATTGGATTTGTTGATGATTTCATGAACATTATTTTCTAATTTATGTTCAATAATATTAAGTTCTTTGAGGTTGATTAAAAAATTATTTTTTGAAGATTCTTCTGTATTAATTTTTTTTTCAGAAGTAGTATCATTAAAATCTATTTTATTCATAAACAATCACCTTAAAAATAATTATTATTACTCTAATAATTATTTTACAATGATTATCTTAAAAAAATGCTTGAATATAGAAGTGTTTGGAACTAAGAAAAACTTAGTCCCAAAGTGTTATTTTACGTCAGTTTCCCAAAAGAAATCTATCCATTGAGTAGCTTCCTTTACAGTATAATCAGGTTGTAATACAGCTGTTTTTTTGTAAAAGAGTGTTGCCAGTTTAAATTCAGTATCTGGAAATTTTTCTTTTAATATTTTAAAAATTTCCTCCATAGTTTCTCCACTATCAACAATATCATCAATAATCAATACTCTTTTTGATTTTGACATATCAGGGATATTAAAAACGTTAAAGGTGTTTAACTTTAAAGTACCTTCATAATGAATAGAATTTAAAGCATAGAGATTTCTCATATCCAGTGCTTGTGCCATAAGGTGAGATAGTGTCATTCCACCACGTGCCACAGCTAACAAAACATCAGGTTCATAACCTCTACATTTGTCAACTAACTTTTGAGTATCTTTTGCAAACTCATCATATCCATAATAATATTTTTCCAATAATTTTCCTTTAACCTTGTAATATAAATACAATAAAACTGATAACTGTCAATAATACTATACCTAGATTTAAATCTTTTGTTTGTTTTTTAGCAATTTTAATAAGCGTATAAATCACAAAACCTGCTGCAATTCCATTTGTAATGGAAAAAGTAAGAGGCATTAAAAATACCATAAAGAAAGCAGCCGCGGCAGTTGCTAAATCAACTTCTTCAAAATTAATTTTCCCAAGTTCAGTAAACATCAATACTCCAACAACAACCAATACTGGATAAATTGCATTTCCAGGAATTGCTTGAAATAAAGGCAACATAAACAAAGTAGCAATAAAGAACATTGCAGTAAATACTGCTGTTAATCCAGTACGTCCACCCTCTTCAACTCCACTTGCACTTTCAATAAAACTCGTAGTTGTTGAAACTCCCAAAAGACTTCCTCCAACAGTTGCAATTGCATCAGCTTCAAGTGTTTTTTGTAAACTTTTATCATCTTTATTGTTATCATCTTGAAATAAATTTGCACGAGCACCCACACCTGTTAAAGTTCCTAGCGTATCAAACATATCTGTAATTAAAAATGTAATTACAACAGGAAAAAGTGCCAGAGTTAACGCAGATGTAATATCAAGTTGCATCATAATTGGTGAAATAGATGCTGGTGATGCAAAGATTTCACTTGGAACTTCTCCAATTCCAAGACCCCAACCAATTGCTGAAGTAATTGCAATAGAAAAAACAAAGGCACCTTTTAATTTATATGCATAAAAAATAAAAGCCAAAACAAGACCAATAGCACCTAAAAATACATTGGTATCAGAGAAATCACCCAGACTAACCAAAGTTGCTTTATTCGCAACAATCATACCCATTTGTTTAAGACCAATAAAAGCAATAAAAGTACCAATACCAGCACTAATTGCTCGTCTTAATGTAATAGGAATGGAAGTCATAATCCAAACTCTAAAATTGGTAAACGATAAAACGACAAAAATAATACCTGATAAAAATACAATTCCCAATGCCGTTTGCCAAGGAATATTCATTCCAAGAACCAATCCATATGAAAAGTATGCATTTAACCCCATTCCTACACTCATAGCAATAGGAGTATTTGCCCAAAGACCACTAAACAATGTTGCCAAAATTGTAATCAATGCCGTTGCAGTGACCACTGCACCCATTGGAAGTCCTGCATCACTTAAGATAAATCCATTTACTGGTACAATGTACATCATTGTTAAAAAAGTCGTAAATCCAGCAGTAAACTCTGTTTTTACTGTAGTACCTCGTTTTTTTAATTTAAAATAACCCACGTATATCCCCTTTAAGAATAAAATAAAGTGCGCATATTACTATATTGTCATTGAATAACAAATAAAACAATTAAAGAACAATTTAGTAACAATTGTCCAAGCGAATTATTGTTCTATCTAGTATATTAATCACCTGTTTATTTTGATTTGTTATAATAGCATAAAGTAGAGAGATTATAATGAATATTACTGATGACTGCGTAGATTGTATTATTGGGCAAATTAAAAAAGCAACTGATAGCTTAAATTGCGAAAAAAATTTAGCAAAAGAGATTAATGACGAAGTTTTAAAACGCTCAAAGGGCTTCTCTTATGAGAATACACCTCCTTGGGTAGTAAGAGATGTATATAAATTTTTAGGTAAAAAACTTAACAAAACTGACCCCTTGGAACAAATCAAACAAGACAGTATAACAGCAGCCTTAAAACTCATACCTTATGTGCAAAACAAACTCTCCATATCAAATGATAAATTATTTACAGCAATTAAAGCCAGTGTTGCAGGTAATGTCATCGACTTTGCCTCAAAAGAACAATTTGATTTGACCCACGAAATTCAAAATGTTTTTGATACTGATTTTGCAATCAATAATTACTCTTTGTTAAAAGAAAAATTAAATACTATTAATAAGTTAATGATTTTAGCTGATAATAGTGGTGAAAATGTTTTCGATAAAGTACTATTGGAAACTTTAAAAGAGTTCTACCCACATATAAAACTTTATTATGCCACAAGAGGTAAACCCGTAATAAACGACATTACTACGAAAGAAGCTTATCAAATTGGTATTGATAAAGTTGCATCCATAGTAAACTCAGGCGTGGATACTCCAGGTTATGAAAAGTCAAGAGCCAGTGATTCTTTTAATGAACTTTATGAAAATATGCCTTTGATTATTGCAAAAGGTATGGGAAACTTTGAATGTCTTGAAGCTTCAAACGATAAAAGAATTTTTTTCTTATTTAAAGTAAAATGTAATGTGGTTGCAAAATGCGTTAAACAAGACGTAGGAAGTATCATCTTGAAAAATGGTGAAAATCACTAAATTTATGCATGCGTCTTAATGGAAGAAACTTAAAAGTAAAGGATTGAATATAAACTAAATATAAATTATTATCAATATCATATTAATTTATGTGCTATTATTATATAATTTACTTTCAAATGTTGATTTACAGTTAGTTTTGGCTTTTTAGATATCATAAAGGGTACACTATGGCAACTTCTACTATGGACGCAATTTGTTCTCAATTATTAACCAAAGATGATTTAAGCGTTTCTGACAAACTTTTCCTTGAAGTTCAAAAAGATTTGGTCGTCACAAAAATCATTCAAAATAAAGATTTCACTGCTATTAAAATTTTTTCACAAAATAGAATATACCTATCTACCATTACTCCAATTTTACACGATTTTGGGTTTGATATTATTGATGAAGTAACCTACAGTATCAATAAAGGAAAACAAGATATATATATTAGTCGTTTTAATTTAGACTTAAAAGATGCAGGTCACATCTGTTTGGGAAAAGAAAATATTGAACACGTTATTACAGATACTTTACTGTTTAATACTTTTGATAGCTGCAAACTTTTTTCTCTTGTGTATTCTGAAAACTTAACCATCAGAAAAGTGCTTTTACTTAGATCCTTTATAGAGTATATCGATCAAGCAGAAATTTCTTTAAACTCAGATGCTATTTTAAGTACCCTCACCCATTATAGTCACATCGCAAAATTATTTATTGATTATTTTGATGTTAAATTTAATCCAAAAGTGGTCAAAAGAGATAAATGTATAAAAATTTTGGAACTTCAGATTAATGAAGCCATAAAATTGGTGCCCAATATTATGGACGATCGGATTTTAAAGTTAACTTATGTTTTTATTCAATCAATATTAAGAACCAATTTTTTCTTTGATAAAAGTGCTATTGCTTTAAAAATTGATTCAAAATTATTTGGTCAATACCTCAAGGGTCTACAACCCAATATTGAATCATTTATTTATCATCCAGAGTTTTATGGTATCCATTTAAGAATGAGTAATATTAGTCGTGGTGGTTTAAGGTGGAGTGAAAGACATGAAGATTATCGTCAGGAAGTAAAATCTTTGATGATAACCCAAGAAGGTAAAAACTCAATAATCATTCCTGATGGTGCCAAAGGTGGTTTTGTAATTCATAAAAACAAAAATGATATCACAAAAGAATATTTCCAAGAAATGTACAGTCTATTTATTGATAATATGCTTGATTTAATTGATAATTTAGTTGATGGAAAAGTCATTAAAGATGAGCGAATTATTGCTTATGATGGTGATGACTCCTATTTTGTCATTGCTGCTGATAAGGGTACTGCCAATATGAGTGACATTGCAAACAGCATTGCATATAAAAGAAACTATTGGCTAGGAGATGCTTTTGCGAGCGGTGGTTCCAATGGTTTTGGTCATAAAAAACTGGGTATAACTGCACGGGGTGCGATTATGTGTACCAAGCGATTTTTCATAGAAGAAGGAATTGATATTGAAAAAGAATCTATCTCCGTGATAGGAATTGGTTCTATGAATGGTGATGTTTTTGGAAATGGTATTTTAACCTCTAAAGAGTTTTGTTTAATTGCTGCCATTGGTCATAAAGAAATATTTGTAGATCCAAACCCACAGCCAGAAACAAGTTACACTGAGCGACAAAGATTATTTAAATCTAAAGATGGTAGCTGGAAACATTATAATAAAAAGTTGATATCCCAGGGTGGAGGAGTTTTTCAAAGATCAGATAAAGATATAGAATTATCAACTGAAATGAAAAAATTGTTTAATACCACAAGAAAAAGTATTTCAGGAGAAGAACTTTGTAAAAAGATTCTTACCATGAAAGTTGATTTATTATTTAATGGCGGGGTTGGTACTTATGTTAAAAGTACTGATGAAAATAACCTATACTTAGGAGATAAGCAAAATGAAGCCGTTAGGATTGATGCCAATGAGTTAAATGCCAGAATCGTTTGTGAAGGTGGAAATTTGGGATTTACGCAAAAAGCAAGAATAGAATATGCTTTACAAGGCGGAAAAATTAATTTAGACGGAATTGATAACGCTGCAGGAGTTGATACTTCAGATCATGAAGTAAATATAAAAATTCTGCTTAAAATGATAAGTAATAAAGGAATCTTGAGTGAGGAGGATGCCAATAAAACTCTACACGGATTAACGCATCAAGTTGTAAATCTTGTTTTATGGAGTAATTATCATCAAGCCTTGGTTATTTCAAAAGATGAGATTTTAAGTAGGAAATATTTAGATGACTTTATACTTTCCATCGAAGTTTTGGAAAAAAACATTACTGCATTTACCAGAAAAGAGTTTTTTATTCCAAAAAATGAAAATATACATGAAGTAATTAATGAACGAAATTCAATAGTAAGACCAATCATTGGGTCACTCATATCTTATTCAAAAATATTCATTAAAAAAGTACTTTTAAATTCAAGCATGATTGATGAATCTTTTTCTTTGGCTTTTTTAAAAAAATACTTTCCAAAATCATTTGTGGCAGCATATGAACATGAAATTGTAGAACATCCTTTAAAACGTGAAATTATTGCCACAAAGATGGCCGATAGCATTGTTAACTCACAAGGGGTAACTTTCATTAGTAATTATGAAAAAATTGGTCTTGATAAATTTCTTCTAAAAATCAAGTCTTATATCATATCTAGTCATTTATTTGGAGCAAATGATATAAAATATGAAATTTTTAGAAATGACTTTACCATGCCCATACAAGAACAATATAATTTGTTAGATGACTTAGAGCATACTTTGAATTTCACAACCAGATGGATTGTTAAGTACTTGAAAAGTTCACAAGTAGATACGGTGCATATATTAGATCATAAAGATGAACTTTTTAAAATCTTAAGCTCACTACCCAATATTCATATAAAAGAAATTATTCCAATGAACCATGAGTTCAACCGTTTTTTTGGAGTTATAAATTATTTGCGTTTTTCCATTGCTGTTATTATGATCACTGAAAAAACACATCATTCTTTTAAAGATGTAATGATTTTGTTCTACCTTATTTTAAATGAATTTAAAATTCTGGAACTTATCAAAGCGCTTAATGAAACAGGATTAAGAAACAAAAGTGATTATAAATTAAAAGTACAAGTAATGCAGTTTATTGAATTTATAGTCATGCACTATACGGAAAAACTCTTAGAATTTCAGCGTATAAATGAATCTTCTGAAATAGCTTTTGAAAACTATAAAAAAAATGAACATGAAACTTTTGAGAAGATAAATGAACAAATTGATAACTTTATGAATAAAGAGGTGAAAGACTTACAGGCAATTTCAATTACCATTAACCAATTAATGGTTTCAATTATTTAAAATACAAGGAGTAGTATTTGATCAAGTTATTTAATGAAGGTATCAGAAGACAAATTATTGCCCCAATGATAGTGACTATGATTTGTGCCATGATTATTATTTATTCATTTTTGATTTACAAAAACGAAAGTAATATCATCGACTCTTCTGTTGTATTTGCAAAAAATAATATCGAACAATATTTAACAATTAGAAAATACTATACCTCCAATGTAATTAATAAAATTCTAAAATATTCTGATTTAGAAGTAAATATTTCTTTAAATGACAACCCAAAAGCAATTCCACTACCTGCAACCATGATTCATGATTTAAGTGATTTACTAAGAGAGAAAAGATCAAAAATTAAATTAAATTTATACAGTAATTATCCCTTTCCAAATAGAGAAAATAGAGTTTTAGATAAATTTGAGAGAGAATCTTTACTTTTTCTAGAGAAAAACCCAAAGGGAACTTTTTATAAAAGAGAGATGTACGAAAGCAAAGATAGTGTCCGAGTCGTCATCGCAGATGTTTTATCAGATAATACCTGTGTATCTTGTCATAATTCTCTGGCCAATACACCAAAAAATGACTGGAATCTATATGATGTAAGAGGAGCACTTGAAATCATTGTTCCCATCGATGAGATTGTTGAAAATAATTTTAATAATACAATTCAAACTGTTGTATTACTCTTTTGTATTTTGTTTATATCTATCTTTATCATTTATCTCACTATCAATAATAAACTACTCAATTCCATTGAGCGTATTTCTACTTTTGTAAACAATATAAAAGATGGAAACCTCAATGACACTGTTGTAATTAAACAAGACAATGAATTACAAGCATTAAGTAATAATGTCAATTCCATGAGAATAAGTCTTAAAAACACTCTAAACCTTCTAAATGAAGAAAATAAAATAAGAAAAAAAGCAGAAGAAGATCTATTTTCATTAAATGAAAAACTTGAAGATACTATTTATAATAGAACCATAGAGTTGAAAAAACAAAACAAAGAATTAAAAACAACCGTTAAAAGATTAGAAAACACCCAAGATGATTTAACAAAATCTGAGAAAATGGCAAATTTAGGGGAACTTGTAGGAGGAATTACCCATGAAATAAACACTCCTTTGGGTATTAGTATCACCACCGCATCATTTATTCAAAACCTAACCAGTGATTTAGAAAAAATCTACAATAATGAAGATATGTCAGAAGATGAATTTGAAAGTTTCATTAAAAGTATAAAAGAAAATATTATAAACATATTATCAAGTTTAAATCGAGTTTCGATTACACTAAATAGTTTTAGAGATATCGCACTAGATCAGGTTATTGAAGAAAAGAGAATATTTAATATTCGTACTTACTTGGATGAAGTACTTATTGCCTTACGACATAAAACAAAAAAACACAAACATGAAATTATTGTAGATATAGACAAAACCATTAACATTGATAGTTACCCTGGTTATTTTTATCAAATATTTACCAATCTAATTAATAATTCTTATCTTCATGCATTTGAAGGAATTAATGAAGGTAAAATTTTTATAAATATGAAAAAATTTGATGGACATCTTGAATTAACCTATAGTGACAACGGTTCAGGTATTCAAAAAGAAGAAATACAGGAGATATTTAAAGCATATTATACTACAAAAAGAGGAAGTGGCGGTACTGGTCTTGGTTTAGGAATTGTAAATGATTTAATAACAAACAAATTAAATGGAAGTATAAAAATAGATAAAGAGCATACAGTGGGGTTAAGATATATCATCATAATCCCACTAGAACAATAAAAGCGCAGTTTTCTCTACTTTTGTTTATCCAATATTAGTATACACTGCCTGTACGTCTTCATCATCTTCAAGTTTTTCTGTTAATTTAGAGATTTCTTCCAGTTGTTCATCTGTAAATTCTTGAGGATTATTAGAAATTCTTTCAAGTACAGCTTTAGTTAGCTCAATTTTCATCTCTTCAAATTTAGCATTTAAAGCTCCAAAGTCAGTGTAATTAGCTGTAACTAAAACAACACCCTCTTCTTCTTCAATCTCTTCAAGTCCTGCGTCAATTAACTCTAATTCTAATTCTTCAATATCCATATCAGCTGTTTTATTAAATTCAAACATTGCTTTTCTATCAAACATAAATTCTAAAGATCCAGTTGGTGCTAAAGATCCACCATTTCGACTGAAAACCATTTTAACATTTGCAACTGTTCTCGTATTATTGTCTGTTGCAGTTTCAACAAAGATCAATGATCCATGAGGACCTTTTCCTTCAAAATTAACTTCGGTAAAATTAGTTGAATCTTTTGCTGATGCTCTTTTGATAGCTGCTTCAATATTTGTTTTTGGCATGTTTTCAGCTTTTGCATTTAAAATTGCTGTTCTAAGTGCTGAATTCATTTCAGGATCAGGGACTCCAGCTTTTGCTGCCATTGTTATAGATTTTGAAAGCTTAGGGAAAACTCGTGACATATTCCCCCATCTTTTCATTTTTGCTGCTTTTCGATATTCAAAGGCTCTACCCATATTATTTCTCCATAACTTATTTTAGGCGATTATAACAAGATTGAAATAACAACTTAATAAATATACAAGAGTGAAGTAAAAATACGTTATATTTACTTCTAACAAACATGATTGTGACAATAACTTTATTTCCTAATATGGATGTAGAGCAAGTTTTTGTTGGATTTGACATTAGACTTTGGAGTATCTGTGTGAATATAAATAAAATATCATATAAACTTATTTTATACATTTTTTTAATCAGTTCAACAATTACAGTTATTTCTGTTTATTTTCAGTTAAAAAATGAATATAATGAACAAATTAAACAATTTGAAATTGAACTCAATAACATAAAAAATAATCGACTTGATATTCTTTCCCAGGCTATATGGACAGTAGACAATGATTCTATTGATATGTTTCTTAAAGATCTTGTGGATAATGAAAAGATTATCTATGCAAAAATCCATGAAGGAAACAAAGAGTTAATTAGCCTTGGAAAACCAAAACATATAGATGTCATAGAAAAAGAATTTATTATTAGAAAAACACTCAATAATAAAGTAAGAGATATTGGAAAGCTTGTCATTATTGCTGATTTAACACCTTTGTATTCTTACATTGGTAAAAGAGCAATTGAAACAACCTTAATTGAAATATTTAAGATTTTGATTATTTCTTTATTGGTTATTTTTGTGATTAAAAAATTTCTTATTAATTATTTAGAAAAAATGGCACTTTATGCCAATAATCTATCAATTTCAAATTTACATGTAGCCTTAGAGTTAAAGAACAGTGAAGATTCCCAAACCAATAATGAAATAGATATTGTTGCAAACTCCATTAACTCCATGAGGGAAAATTTACTTTCTGAAATAGAAAAAAACAGAAAAAATGATAATATCTTAGCTCAGCAGACAAAAATGGCCGCTATGGGTGAAATGATTGGAAATATTGCCCACCAGTGGAGACAACCTTTATCTGTCATTACAACAGCAGCATCTGGAATCAAAATAGAGCATGAAATGAACATGTTAACTGACAAAAGATTGATTGAATCCCTTGATGGCATCACCAAATCTGCAAAACACCTATCTTCAACCATTGATGATTTTAGAGACTTTTTCAAACAAGACAAAGAGAAAAACACCTTTAATATCACAGGAACTTTTTCAAAAACCCTTTCACTTATATCTAATCAATTCCACAACAATGAAATTAAGATTATAGATGACATTGAATCGGTTGTAGTTTTTGCTTTAGAGAATGAGTTAATACAAGTTTTAATTAATATTTTGAATAATTCTAGAGATGAATTATTGGTCAAAAATGATCAAGAATTATTAATCTTTATTAATGTTTACACGAAGGATACCTTTATGTTTATTGAGATAAAAGACAATGCAGGAGGAATCAAAGAAGATATAATTGATAGAATATTTGAGCCTTATTTTACCACCAAGCATAAAGCACAGGGTACAGGTATAGGCTTATACATGAGTGAAGAAATAATTTCAAAACATATGAATGGAACAATTGACGTCAACAACGAAATATTCACTTATAATAACACTCAATATAAAGGTGCAAGATTCGTAATTAAAATTCCAACAGTTTAAATCATCTCCATCAAATTCTATTGCATTTCCACACAATAATCACACAAAATTTTATTATTATATTATTTTAATAAAGATATTTACATATTTTTTGTATACTACGGTTTTAAACAATAAGGTAATTTAATGAAAGTTTTTCTAGTACTATTTTTTATCACTTTTAATCTATTTGCAGTTTCACCTCCTGTAAGCAAATACTTAAATACAACTCAGCAAAAAATAGCCATAGAAGATAAATCTAAAGATACTTTAGAAGATGAATTTGATGATGAATTTGAAGAAGATGAAGTTGAAGTAAATGATCCTTTTAGCGGTTATAACAGAAGTATGACTTATTTTAATGATGTTGTTTATACCAACGTTTTAATTCCAGTATCAACTGGATACAGTGAAGTTGTTCATGTGGAAATCAGACAAGGTATTTCCAATATGTTTTCAAATCTTGTATTTCCTGTACGTTTTGTGAACAATGTTTTACAGTTAAAGTTTGACAATGCACTTGAAGAAACAGGACGGTTTTTAATAAACAGTACCATTGGTTTACTTGGCTTTTTTGATCCTGCCAAAGAAGAACTTGAATGGAAAGCACATAATGAAGACTTTGGCCAAACACTGGGGTTTTATGGCGTGGGTCCAGGACCTCACGTAGTACTTCCTTTTCTAGGTCCTTCTAATATGAGAGATGCTTTTTCAATCATTCCTGATAGTATGTTAAATCCAACCAGTGAGTATTTTTATGACTTGCCATTTGACGCATCTAATGGAATCGTACTTAATGGAGTATTTTACATCAATAAAGCCTCTTTACACTTAGGTGAATATGAGAGTCTTAAAAAAGATGCTATTGACTTCTACCCATTTATGAGAGACTTGTATGAACAAAATAGAATTAATGAAATAAAGGAATAACAATATGAGACAAAACTCGATTCATAGTATTAGTAAATCAATCTTTGCGGTGGCGTTACTTCTTTTAATGGTTTCAAACTCTGCAAATGCACTTCAAGAAAGTGATATAGCTTCTCAAATGAAAACCAACATTGACAAAACTACTGATTTACTTCAAAATAAAATGATTCAACAAGAAGAAAAAAATCTTAAAATATTTGAACTGTTTGATCCTATTTTTGACTATAGTTCCATGTCCAAAATTGCCCTAGGTAAAAATTGGAAAAAATTATCTTCTCAACAAAAAATTGACTTCAAGAGTGTCTTTACTCAAAAGTTAAAACAATCATATATCGATAAACTTCAATTATATACAGATGAAAAAGTAATCATTAATAAAACTGAAAAACTAAAAAGAACTCGAATAAAACTTCATACCGTACTTATTGGAAAAGATCAAGATTATAAAATTGTTTACAAGTTTCATAGAACTAAAAAAAATGAAGAATGGTTAATTTATGATGTTGAAATGATTGGTGTAAGCATCATGAAGACATACAGAAAACAATTTTCTGAATTTCTAAGCTCAAATACATTTGATGCTTTAATAGTAGAGTTGAATAAAAACAAAACCACCAACTAATGATAAAGTCATTTTATTCAAAAGTAGTTTTTAAACATCCTTTCAAAATAATGACTTTTGTTGTTGTTTTGGTAGCTATTTTAGGATTTTTTGCCACAAGACTTGAAATTGATGCCTCTTCAGACACGCTGCTTTTAGACAATGACAAAGATTTATTGTTTACCCAAGAAATAAGTAAAAAATATACCAGTCCCAACTTTTTAATTCTAACCTATAGTCCAAAACAAGACTTATTGGCAAAACAAACCCTTACAAATATACAAGACTTATCTCATAAACTTGAACAACTTGAACAAATCACGAGTATTACTTCCATATTAAATGTTCCTCTTTTTCAAAGCCCTGTTTTGTCTTTAAAAGAATTAACCAATGGAATACAAACACTTCAATCTACTAATACCAATAAAGAATTGGCACAGCAGGAGTTTTTAAACAGTCCTTTATATCAAGAGAATTTAGTTAGCAGTGATTTTAAAACCACTGCTATTTTATTAAACCTCAAGAACAATATAAAACTGGAACTTTTAAACTCAAAAAAACAAAATTTGATTTTTAAACAAAATAAAACAGGTTTAGATTCTAAAGAAACTCAAGCATTAAAAAACGTAAAAAATGATATTAAAAAACAACGAGATAGACAAAGAGAAATAGATCACAATACAATATCCCAAATCAGAACAATAATAAAAGATGACAAAAGTAGCTCACAAATATTCCTTGGTGGAATAAATATGATTGCCAATGATGTTGTATCTTATGTGAGAGCTGATTTATCCATATATGGATCCATTTTAATTATGCTATTTATTTTAATTTTATGGTTCTTCTTTAAACAAAAAAGATGGGTCGTTCTGCCTTTATTTATTTGTCTACTCTCTGTTGTGTCAACTACAGGAGTTTTGGGACTTTTCTCATGGGAAGTAACTGTCATATCTTCAAATTTTATTTCTTTGCAACTTATAATTACAATATCCATAGTACTTCACTTGATTGTAAGATATCGTGAGCTAATAGTAAAATACCCAAAAGCATCACAGCATAAATTGGTACTTAATACTATGCTATCAAAGTTAAATCCATCTTTTTTTGCCATAATCACAACCATTGTTGGTTTTGCTTCTTTAATACTCTCAGATATCAAACCGGTTATTAATCTAGGATGGATGATGAGTTTTGGAATTGCCATTTCATTACTTTTGGCATTTTTAGTTTTTCCAGCTCTTTTAATCTTACTTAAAAAGAAAAAATTACCTTTAAAAAATAAAAGTCGTTTTTCACTGGTTCAATTTTGTGCAAAAATTGTCGAAAAACGCGGAGTTTCAATTATTATTGGTAGTATAATTTTGGCAATATTTAGCTTTACAGGGGCATCCCAACTCATTGTTGAAAATAGTTTTATCAATTACTTTAAGTCAAATACAGAGATTTATAAGGGTATGAAAATTATTGATGAAAAACTGGGAGGAACCACACCCCTTGATATCATCATTACCTTTAATCAAGAACCAATTGAGCAAGAGAGTAAAACTTCTGATGAAGTATTAGAAGAAGATGAATTTGATTCCTTTGACGATGAGTTTGACGCACCTTCAAATGATGAACAGTACTGGTTCACACCACAAAAGATGAATCTTATTATGAAAGTGCATGACTATTTAGAAGGTATTGATGAAATAGGCAATGTATCCTCTTTTGCTACTTTATTAAAAATTGGAAACAGCCTTAATAACAATGAAGATTTAGATAGTTTTAAATTGGCACTTTTATATAATGAACTACCTTTAGAGTACAAAGATTTAATTTTAACGCCATTTATTAATATAGAGTCAAATCAAGTTCGACTTAGTGTGAGAATCATTGACTCAAATGAAGATTTACGTAGAAATGAATTGATTAAAAAATTAAATCGTGAATTAAGTGAAATTATTGATCCTAAAATTGCAAGTTTTAGACTCTCAAATTTAATGATTTTATATAATAATATGTTGCAAAGTCTCTTTGATTCTCAAATTCTTACCTTAGGCGTTGTGGCTTTAGTATTATTCATAATGTTTTTAATACTGTTTAGATCACTTTCAATTGCATTTATAGCCATAATCTCAAACATCATACCTATTGGTGTTATCTTTGGACTTATGGGTTGGTTTGGTATTCCTCTTGACCTAATGACCATTACAATCGCTGCTATTTCTATTGGAATTGGTGTGGATGATACCATTCATTATATTCACAGATACAAAGAAGAGTTTCATTTTGATAGAGATTATATTTTGACCATGAGAAGAACACACAATAGTATTGGATATGCGATGTTTTATACTTCTTTTGCCGTTGTAGTCGGATTTTCTATTTTGATTTTTTCAAACTTTATTCCAACTATCTATTTTGGTTTATTAACTATGCTGGTTATGATTGTCGTATTATTGTCAGCTTTATTGCTTTTACCAAAACTATTAATAGTGTTTAAACCATTTGATAAAAGACTTGCTAAGTAGTAAGTCTTACTTGTAGCAAGCATTAAATATACTTGTTACAAGTAAATAGTTTAGTGTAAGAAATCTATTTTTTATTTAGTATTTTAAAAGTCCACGCAGGTATTTTTTTCTCATTTTCATTGATTGCTTCAAACACTTGTTCAACTTCCAGATTCCAATGTGAGAAATCAATTTTATCTAAAAATGCGTCCGCTTCATCATCATAATCAACTTCTGATAAATAAAGTTTGTCCACATAAGGGAATGCCAGTTTATACACTTGCGCACCACCCATAATAAACAGTTCTTCTTCACCATTTTTTTTGCAAAACTCTAAAGCTTCTTTGATTTCTTTAAAAGTATGTACACCTTCATGGGAAAATCCATTTTGAGATAGAACTACAGAAGTCCTATTTGGTAAAGGAAAACCTATAGAATCAAAGGTTTTTCTCCCCATTAAGATATGATGTCCATTGGTGAATTTTTTGAAGTTTTTTAAATCTGCTGGAATATGCCATAATAAGGCATTGTCTTTCCCTATTTGGTAATTTTTCCCATATGCTACAATCATAGACACTTTCATTAAATAGCCACCTGCCCTTTTATATGTGGGTGGGCTTCATAATCACACAAGTCAAAATCTTCAATTTTAAAATCAAAAATACTTTTTACCTCTTTATTGATATTCATAGTAGGTAGTTTATGTGGTGTTCTACTTAACTGTAAAGCTGTTTGTTCCATATGATTTGAATATAAATGTGCATCACCAAAGGTATGTACAAACTCTCCATATTCCAAATCACACACTTGTGCAATCATCATGGTCAATAAAGCATAAGAAGCGATATTGAAAGGAACTCCCAGAAATATATCTGCTGATCGTTGGTATAGTTGACAAGAAAGTTTTCCATTTGCCACATAAAATTGGAAAAAGGCATGACAAGGAGGAAGTGCCATATCTTCTATTTCGCCCACATTCCAAGCAGAAACAATAAGTCTTCGTGAGTCTGGATTGGTTTTAATCTGTTCGATTAATTGGGTAATTTGATCTATAGTTTTACCATTAGCTCCTTGCCAACTTCTCCATTGAGAACCATAAACAGGACCTAAATCTCCATTTTCATCTGCCCACTCATCCCAAATACGCACATTATTATCTTTAAGATACTTAATATTGGTATCCCCTTGTAAAAACCATAATAACTCATGGATAATAGATCGAAGGTGACACTTTTTTGTGGTAATTAAAGGAAATCCTTCTTGTAGGTCAAATCTCATTTGATACCCAAACACACTTTGTGTTCCCGTACCCGTTCTATCTTCTTTTTTTACACCTTTATCAAGTACATGCTGCATTAAATCAAGATATTGTTTCATAGTCTACTTTTCCTCGTTGTTTTTTTCGTTTTCATCAAATTCTTTAAATTGTTTTTCTTTTTTACTGCTCATTACTGCAAGACCAAATACTACCAAAGCAATTAAGGCAAATCCAATCATTTCACTTATTAAAACAGGTGACATTTTAAACCTTCTATTTATATATATTCGCGTATTATAACCAAACATTTCCAAAGAACATTTGAAACATCTACAATTTTTAGGCTCAAGGCTTAATAATAATTAGCCTTTCTTTATTTACTATTAGATAGACTTTATTTATGAATATTTTTAAGTATCTATTAATCCTTATACTCTTTTTAATCAATGCTCAGGCGGAAAAACTTGAGCTAACACTTATGGCCAAATCAGTTAAAAATGCCAATGTTTTATTACTTACAGCTAATGCAAATGAAAACAATAAACTTTTTGCCATATTAAATGACAAAAAAATAGAATTTAATGCACACCCTTTTAGGACGAATAAATTTTATGCCCTAGTGCCTTTTCATTATTTTATGGAAGAAAAAAAACATCAGTTAATAGTAACTTATTCTGTTAATGAAAAAGAGTTTTTTGAAGGTTATGATATCACACTAGAGCAAGACAGTTATTTAAGTGAAGAAATAAAAGTAAGTAATTCAAAGGTGAGTTTGAGCAAAAAAAACAAACTAAGAACTTCTAAGGAGTATCAAGAAGCAATTAATGTTTACAATTCTGTAAGCCCCAAAAACTATTGGTTTGAAGACTTTATTTATCCCTTAGACTCAAAAATAACCAGTCCTTTTGGAACAAAAAGAGTCTATAACAATGCCACAAAAAGTTATCACACAGGAATTGATTTTAAAGCACCTTTAAACACTAAAATCAAAGCTTCAAACAATGGAGTAGTTAAAATCTCCAAAAATAGATTTTATGCTGGAAACTCCATTATCATAGATCATGGACATGGCATTTATACCTGTTATTTTCACTTAAACAAAATGTTTGTATCTGTTGGCGATTTTGTACAAAAAGGGGACATCATAGGTCTTTCAGGAAGTACAGGACGCTCCACTGGGCCACACTTACATTTTGCTACCTTTGTAAATGGGGTGCAAATAAATCCCACTAATTTATTGGAAACTCTAAATACATTAAATTAATTCAAATATAAATTCAAAGTACTAATACCAAACACCACACAAAAAATTCATACTCTTTAGGTATAATGCCCTACAAAAAATAACAAAGGACCCATTTTATGCTTATATCCCCAATATTCAGATTCCGATTAATCAGTTTTTTAGAAGGTGTTTCGTATATAATACTTCTATTTATTGCTATGCCTATTAAATATTTTGGAGACAATCCAATTCCGGTTAAACTTGTAGGAATGGGACATGGAGTTTTATTTGTTTTATTTATGATTTTACTATTTGAATCTATGAGTAAACATAAGTGGGGATTGGTTTTTAGCATCAAACTATTTATTTGCTCATTACTACCATTTGGTACATTCTACATGGACAAAAAGCTTAAAACTTACCATAACTAAGTTATGTAATCCTTATTGAGCATTCAATAAGGATTCTTTTCCAACTATCTTCTTCTATATAATAAATACATATACCTATTATTTAAATATTTAAATTCAGATACACCACCCCAGTAAAGCTTCTTTTTATTAAGTTTAAAGTTCCTTATTAGTTTAAATTTTAATCCAAAACACAAATAAATCCATGTTAAAATTTTAAAGAGTAAAAAGGATTTATTATGATCAATAATATGACCATCAAAAGCAAACTTATTGCTTTGGCTATTTTAGTTACTTTAAGTTTTGTTGTTATCCTTATTATGGAAAATAAAGCAATAACAGATATGAAAATCATTGCTGCAATGGATCATGATTCAGAAGAATTAAATATTCAAATGTTAACCCTTCGTAAACATGAAAAAGATTTTCTAGCAAGAAAAGACGTTAAGTATCTTGCAAGTTCAAAAAAAGTAATTAAAAAAATTGATAAAATTTCAAGCAACTTAAAAAAGAGATTAATTCATTTTGACTCGGACACTGCCAACTTAATTGCCTATGATAAAATAGTACATCAATATGCAAGTATCTTTGAGAAACTTGTACTCACACAACAAGAAATTGGATTAAATTCCAAAGATGGGCTTTATGGAGAGTTAAGAGCTAAGGTGCATCAAGTACAAGAGTATGCAAAACAATCTAATGATACTGGGTTATTGGCCAAAGTTTATGACTTGAGAAAACAAGAAAAAGATTTTATGTTAAGAAGTGATAAAAAATACCTTGAAAGTTTCAATAAAAAAATCAATAATTTAAATGCTGACAATCAATACATACAAATGCATGATTTGTTGGGTGAGTACAAATCAAGTTTCAGTAAACTTGTGCAATTAGAAGAAGTAAAAGGTTTAGACAGTAAATCAGGTCTCCTAGGGGAAATGAGAAAAATAATACATAAATCAACAGATGCTTTAAAAAGCTTAACCAAGTTAATTAATACACTTCAAAGTGAAAAAACTGAAGAAATTGCAACCTTCTCACTGATATTTACAATTTTTGTGGCTGCTTTAGTTGTACTTG
>MAAG01000156.1 GCA_002163065.1 Arcobacter sp. 31_11_sub10_T18 | reverse complement strand
TTTACTGAATTACTTGTAATGATTTTTATTTATAGTATGTTTTTGTATGTAAATTATGAAATAACTATGGTTATTACAATTGTGATTATAATTAATACGATTATAATTGTGAAAACAGTTTCGAAAACTATAAAAAAGAAAGGTATTAAAAGATCCGGACTACAAGCAAATTATTATGAAGTGATTAATAGTAGTCTTGCAAATTTTAAAATGATTAAACTTCAAATCCAAGATAATATAATACTAGAAAAGTTTCATAAAGCAACAAAAGATTATGCACAAGTTGGCATTATTACAGCAACTTTAAAAAGTGCACCAAAAATGATTTTTGAAGCAATCTCTTTTTCATTAGTTATTTCATTGGTTATATATTTGGTTTATAAATATGAAGATGATGCTTCCTCTCATATTGGATTACTATCAATATTTGTTTTGGGACTATATCGATTTATGCCTTCTGTAAATAAAATATTAGATGGATATAACAATATTATGTATCAATATAAAGCACTTGATATTGTACATAATGATTTAATATATGATATTGAAGATATTGGAAATAAAAAAGTAAACTTTGAGAGTTTGATAAAAATTAAAAATTTAAGTTTTGGATATATAGAAGGGCAAAATATTTTACAGGATATTAATCTTGAAATAAATAAAGGTGACAAAGTTGCTTTTATAGGTGAAAGTGGTAGCGGGAAGAGTACATTAATTGATCTTCTTATAGGATTGTATAAACCTTGTTCGGGTGGCATTTTTGTTGATGATAATCTTTTGTGTGATAGCAATATTAAATCTTGGAGAAATAAAGTAGGATATATACCTCAATCTGTATATTTGTTTGATGGTACTGTTGCAGAAAATGTTGTTTTTAATCGAAAATATGATGAACAAAAGATTACCGAAGTTTTAAAAAAAGCAAAGTTATATGATTTTTTACAGGAAAAAGAAGGCCTTCTCACAGTTGTTGGGGAAGGTGGAATATTGCTTTCAGGTGGACAAAAACAAAGAATCGCTATTGCTCGTGCATTAT
>MAAG01000135.1 GCA_002163065.1 Arcobacter sp. 31_11_sub10_T18 | reverse complement strand
GTGAATTGATAAACTTCCATAAGCATAATCACCTTCTATTTTATCAAGTGTAAATTCAATATTTGGAAATTTTGCAGCATCAAAGAAGTCTGCTGATTTTAAATGTCCATCTCTTTTTGCATTATCAGTATTTACAGATGCAACATTAATTGTTCCTGTTAAACTTTTTACTAGTTTTGTTTTCTCATCGTATACAAATGAACCCTTAAATTGATCAAACTTTCCTGATACGTTTGAAATCATTAAATGTTTAACTTTAAATCCAACATTTGAGTGTGCTGTGTCTACATTATAAGTCCCTGCAAATAATGCTCCTGCTGTTAATATTGATGCTAATCCTAATTTTACTAAATTCATTTTATTTCCTTGTTTATTAGTACTAATTAGTACTATATGATTAAAAAAAAGCTTATGCTTTATAGACTTTTTTTAACAATTGACTTAAAGTATCTAACTCTTCATCGCTTAAGACATCCATAGTTTTTTTTAAATTTTGTGAGTGTTGAGGAAAAACTTCATCCATCTTTTCACTGCCTTTAACAGTAATTGACAAAATACTTGCTCTTTTATCCGCAGGATCACAAATAGAGGTAATCCAGCCATCACGTTTCAAATTTTTAACTACTACTGTTATATTCCCTGGTGTACTCATTGTAAGTTTAGTAATAGACCCAATATTTAAATTACCTCTATGATATAAAACCTCTAATACTTTGAACTGATTAAAAGTTAAATCATGTTCAGTAAAATAAAGAATTTCGCGACTAGTATATTTGTTTACAACACGACCTAATTGCATCCATGTTTTCATCGCAGCATCTGTTCTTTTACCATAACTTTTTAAACTTACCTTGCTCATCTTGTACTCCTGATGAAAGTATACTACTAATTAGTAGTAATGTCAAGAGCTAAATGAAAATTCAGCTCTTGAGTAATTATTTATATATAAAATACGCCTAAACTAAGGGCTCAAATCCAGAATAATTAATTCCAGATAACATTGCCATATCTCTATTCCATGTAGCTAAATCATCTTTATTAAATTGATTGAGATGATTATGTCCACAGGCTCTAGCCATTACTTGCATTAGTTCAACAGAAGCATTAAAAAAGTTTTGTAGTCTAAGAGCTGCAGTGTCCACATGAAGGTTTTTTCGTAATTCTTCTTTTTGTGTTGCAATTCCAGATGGGCAATTATTGGTATTACACATTCTTGCAGCAACACAACCAATGGCTTGAATAGCACTATTTGAAATAGCAATTCCATCTGCACCCAAAGCCATTGCTTTTACAAAATCCATAGGTAGTCTTAATCCTCCTGTAGCAATAAGTGTTGTTTTCCCAGTGGCTCCTTTTTCATCTAAATAACGACGTGCACGAGCAAGTGCTGGGATAGTTGGTACACTAATATGGTCTCTGAATATTTCAGGAGCAGCACCTGTACCTCCACCACGACCGTCTAGAATGATATAATCAGCATCAGCATCAAGTGCAAATTGAATATCTCTTTCAATATGGTTGGCACTGAGTTTAAAACCTATGGGAACACCCTCTGAAACTTCTCTGACTCTATTGGCAAATCTTTTAAAATCATCAGCACTCACTAAATCTTTAAACGTAGGAGGAGAAACTGCATCTTCACCTTCTTTGATATGTCTGACTTGTGCTATTTTACCAATGTTTTTATTTCCTGGGAGATGTCCTCCTGTTCCAGTTTTAGCCCCTTGTCCTCCTTTAAAATGGAAAGCTTGAATCTTTTTAAGAACTTCTTCTTTGTAGCCAAATTTTGCACTGGCCAATTCATATAAATACCGAGAGTTTTCTGCTTGTTCTTCAGGTAACATACCCCCTTCACCCGAGCAAATTCCAGTTCCTGCTAATTGGGCACCTCTTGCTAACGCAACTTTTGCCTCTTGTGAGAGGGAGCCAAAACTCATATCAGATACAAATATTGGAATCTCTAACTTCAGAGGTTTTTTTGCATTGGGTCCTATAATTAAATCGGTTTTGACCACTTCGTCTTCAAAAAGAGGTTTTTTTGCCATTTGAGCAACAATAACTTGTATATCATCCCAATGGGGTAGTTTATTCCTTGGAACACCCATAGAAGTCATTGGACCATGATGTCCAACTTTTGATAACCCATCACGTGCTAGTTGATGTATTAACTCAATTGTGGGTTCTTCTGGTGTTGCAACAGCTTTTGGAGCTTCACCTTTTGAGCTTGTAATTCCTGGACCTTCTTTATTGATATCTTCTTTTGAAAATTGAGTATGACTTCCATCACAATAAGGGAGGTTTTTGCTGTGTTTACACATACACAGATGTGCTTCATCTTGGTCTGCTTTAAAAGCAATGGGTTTAAAAGATGTTCCTTTATGTGATCCGTCACAGAATGGCTGATTATTTGACTTCCCACAGGCACAATAATAATATTCATCACCTTTCTTAAGTGAAGTTTGTTTTGGTTTATTGTCTACAACAATAGGATTACTCATGTCTCTTTCCTTTATTATATTACTAATTAGTAATATATGTTTAAAAAACCTTAAATCAATAAGTTTTCAACAGTTGATATTGGTGTGAACTTTTATCATTCCTACTCACTATGCAATTATAGTACTAATTAGTACTAAATGTCAAGTTTTGAAAAAATAAGATTTTCAAGTGTATAAAAATGAATTTTAAAAAAGAAGAGAGAAGGGTATTTCTACTTTATATAGTAAGAATACCTCTGCAATTTATTGGTCTGAAAATTCTTTGATAATTTGTTTTGCTTGTTTTAATGCTTTTTCACTTGAATCTTTGTCAAAAGTCAAAGCAAGAGCCATTCTTCTTCCCTCATGTGATTGAGGTTTTCCAAAAACTCTTACATATGAATTTTTACTAAAAGCTTTATTATTAATGATTATTTGTGGATTAAAAGAATCATTCTTGGCTTTATAAGCAGCACTTGCACCTGCACCATAAAAAACATAATCCAAGGGAAGTCCTAAAACTGCTCTTATATGAAGAGCAAATTCACTCTGTGATTGGGTCATCATAGTAACCATCCCTGTGTCATGGGGTCGAGGGCTTACTTCAGAAAAATAAACATCATCCCCTTTAATAAACAATTCAACTCCAAAAAGTCCTCTACCCCCAAGACCATCTGTTATTTTTTTTGCAATATCTAAAGCTTTGTTTTTTGCAATTTTACTCATATTCATGGGTTGCCAAGAAAAGATATAATCTCCATCTTCCTGAATATGTCCAATTGGTTCGCAAAATATTGTTTCGTGACCATTTCTTACAGTTAAAAGTGCAATTTCATAATCAAAGTGAATAAATTCTTCAACAATTAATTCACTGGCATCACCTCTTGCTTCTTTTGCTTTTTCCCAAGATGAATATAGTTCCTCTTCACTTTTAGCAATACTTTGTCCATGACCAGAAGAACTCATCACAGGTTTAATCACGCAAGGGTATCCTATGGAAGTTGCTGCTTTTATCAAAGCCTCAAAAGTACTTACAAATTCATACTTTCCAGTAGGAAGGTTTAGTTCAATGGCTGCAAATTCTCGAATATTTTTTCTATTCATTGTTTTATTCACAGCATCAGCATTGGGAATCACATGAAAACCTTCTTTTTCAGCTTCAAATAAAGCTTCTATATTGATGGCTTCAACTTCAGGTAAAATATAATCAGGTTTCTCACGTCTAATGACATCTAAAATCTCATTTTTGTTTTTCATGTTGATAGTATAAGCTTTATTGGCAACTAAGTGTGCGGGAGCATTGTTATAAGAATCAACCGCAACGGTTTCAATTCCCAAACGTTGGGCTTCTATGATAACTTCTTTTCCTAATTCTCCACTTCCTAGAAGTAATATTTTTTTTGAATCTGATTTTAGCGGTGCAGTAAATGTCACGTAGTACCTTTATTTATTAGTTAAATTTGTTGAAAAATTGATAATCAAATCTTGATAAGTTTTGACCATTAATAAGAGTTCTGAGTATTTTTAGATATTTTTTACCAATTCCTGAATAGTTTTTCATGGTAGCACTTAATTCTTTTCCTAAAGGAAGAAGATTGATTTCACGAAGTTGTAATCTTTTTTCTCTAAAAAGTACATAAGCTCTATTGGAGTTTAGATTTAACATATAAGCACGAATGGATTTCTGTAAAGAATCAAATATTCGTATTTTATGCTTGGCATTTTCATCTCTGTTTTTAGGAATAAGACCTTTTTCTCCATAAGTCCAGTGTCCAAAAATATTGTTGGCCTCTTTTACAAATCTACTTTTACCCCAACCACTTTCAACAGCAGCTTGGGCAAGAGCTAAAGATGGAGGTACAACATCTACTTTTTCTAAAAACTCATTTAATGAGAAAATAGATTTCACATTGTATTTTCTTTTCAGTTTTAAAAGTTTTGGAAAGTTTTTTGATTTGTAGTCGATATTAAATAAATTGTTAGAGAGGGTATTTTTAAGCATTTGTCTATCTTGTAGAATTTGAAGATTTTCATCTTCGATTAGTTCATACAAGTGACTAAAAAAAATCTCTTTTTGTTCTTTTATATTGGTGACTTCATAATAAGAAGCAGGAAAACCTGCTCCTAAAATAGAAGTACTAGTAATCACCAAAAAGAATATAAAAGAGCTTATTGGTTTCATATACTTGTTGTAAATATATTTTTAACTTTGCCTTTAAATAGCAAAGTATCGTTGGATTTTGTCAAAGTCAATTCTTCATTACTTTTTGGATAAACAAAAGTAGAATCGTCGACTAGATTTAGGTTTGCAGCTCTTAGAAAACATGCGGCCATTCCTGTTCCACACGCAAGAGTTTCATCTTCAACACCTCTTTCATAAGTACGCACGTAAATTTTCCCATCTTGAATTTTTGCAAAATTGACGTTGGCATTGTGTTCAAGTCTAAGTTTTCTACATAATTCTTTGTTATATACATCTAAATTATCAACAATAGCAACCAGATGTGGTACACCAGTGTCCGCATGCCACCAAGTAAAACCATCTTGTTCAAAAGGTTTTTGTATTTCAACGGGCGTTGTTAACTGAGTCTCAACGACATCATTATTAACGGTACT
>MAAG01000050.1 GCA_002163065.1 Arcobacter sp. 31_11_sub10_T18 | reverse complement strand
TTTTTAATCACTTTGTCTTTTTTAAGTGTATCAATTGCTTCACTAAATTTTTCTTTGGCTTTTAATAAGGTTTCCATGTTAAGAGAAGTTTCAACTTGTGGTAAATCATATTTTGATACATCGAAAACATCTTGCACATCATCTTTAATAATTTTTGGAGAGTACTCTAATAACTCATCCATTGTGTAAGTTAAAATAGGAGCCAATACAGAAATCAGTTTTTTAGCAATAATAGCCATTGCTGATTGAGAAGATGTTCGGTGAAGATCATTTTTATCATCACAATACAATCTATCTTTACAAATATCCATATAAATACCAGATAAATCAACAACTAAAAAGTGATTTAATTTATTTAATCCCTTTGAAAATTCATAAGAAGAAAAAGCATCATTTATTTCACGAAATAAGATATTAGCTTTTGATAAAATCCATTTATCAAGTTCCCCCATTTGATCCACTTCAACGATTTTTTCTAAATCACTTACATTTGCAAGTAAAAATCGCATAGTGTTTCTAATTTTTCTGTACAGTTCTGCATTTTGCTTTAAAATATTATCTGAGATTTTTAAATCACTTTGATAATCACTCATTGCAACCCATAGTCTAAGTATTTCAGAGCCATATTGTTTCATCACTTTATCAGGAGCAACAACATTACCTTTTGACTTACTCATCTTTTCACCTTTTTCATCAACAGTGAATCCATGGGTTAAGATAGCTTTGTAAGGTGCTATTTCAGAAGATGCTAGAGTTGTTAAAAGTGAAGATTGGAACCAACCTCTATGTTGATCACTTCCTTCTAAGTATAGATCAGCAGGAAATGTACCAGCATCATAATTTCTTGATCTTAATACTGCATTTTGAGTAGAGCCTGAATCAAACCATACATCTAAAATATCTGAAGTTTTTTCTAAATCAGCAGCATTAAGTCCAGATCCTGGATACAACAACTCTTCAATAGATAAATCATACCAAGCATCACAACCTTTTTGCTCAAAAATCATAGCCGTATAATTTAATACTTTTTCATCAAAAATGATTTCATCAGTTTTTTTATTTCTAAAAAATGCAATGGGAACACCCCAGTCTCTTTGTCGTGAAATACACCAATCAGGACGTCCATCTAACATTGATTTTAATCTATTTCTTCCCCACTCTGGGTAAAATGTCAAGTCTTTAACCACATCAAGAGCATTTTCTCTTAATGTTTTGTTTTCTTCACCATATTCATCATCAATAGATATAAACCATTGTTTTGTTGCTCTAAAAATAATTGGAGTATGTGTTCGCCAACAATGAGGGTATGAGTGTCTGATATCAGTTCTTTTTAAAAGTGCAGTTCCCAGTTCTTCAAGAATTAAATCATTTGCTTTAAAAACATGCATTCCCAAATACTTATCCGTATCATGAAAAAGTTTTTCACGAACAATAGTCTCATCATATTTACCAAATGCATCAACTGGCATTATAACTTCTAAACCATATTCTAAACCAACTTTGTAATCATCCTCACCATGACCAGGCGCGGTATGAACTGCCCCTGAACCTGATTCCATTTCAACGTGTTCACCTAAAATTATTTTTGATAGTCTTTCATTTAAAGGATTAACTGTATGTGTATTTTCTAACTCTTGCACAGGTACACTTCTTACAATATCACCTGTAATTACTTCTTCTTCAATCAAAGAATTATAAAGTTTAGCAGCCACAATAAATTTATCAGAAGTTAATACATACTCTTCATCAGGATTAAGTGAAATTGCGACATTAGCAGGCAATGTCCATGGAGTTGTCGTCCAAATAATCAACGAAGCATCAATACTTTCATGTTTAAATGCAACATAAATTGAAGGCGAAGTTTTGTTTTCATATTCAATCTCTGCTTCAGCCAATGCAGTTTGTGCTGCCCAAGACCAATGTACAGGTTTACTTCTTTGAATCAACAAACCTTTTTTAGCAATGGCACAAAGTTCTCTGAAAATATTTGCTTCAAATTTAAAATCCATTGTTAAATAAGGATTATCCCAATCAGCAATTACACCAAGTTTTTTGAATTCATCTCTTTGAATATCAACAAATCTACTAGCATGATCACGACATAGTTGTCTAAGTTTTGACTTAGGAAGTTCTTTTTTCTTTGTACTTCCAATTTTTTCTTCAACTTTTTGCTCAATTGGTAGACCATGACAATCCCAACCTGGAACATAACGTACAGATTTTCCGTCAAAATAATGATACTTAACAATAATGTCTTTTAGCACTTTATTTAATGCATGACCAATATGAATGTGACCATTAGCATATGGCGGTCCATCATGTAAAGTAAATGCTTCAGCACCTACTCTGTTTGACTTCATTCTGTCATAAACTTTTTTTTCATCCCAAAGTTTGTACTTTTTCGGTTCGTTTTGAGCTAAGTTTCCTCTCATAGGAAACTTCGTATTTGGTAGTAATAAACTGTCTTTGTAATCCATTTTTTCAATTACCTTGTATGTATAAAATAGACAAGATTCTATCTAATATAAGGTTAATTTTTTATTATATTAGCCTTATCCTCTAGTTTACTCGTATGTTGGGTGCCTTTTGAAAAAAAGACAATCAAATGCGTTTCCATTTTATTTCTCATGAATACTGATTAGAATTACCTTTACTTTTTTACACATTTCTATTTTTTAATTCAAAATATTTCAAATTATGATTTTCTAGTTAAATTACAAATTAAATTCATTTTGTTACATTTTTACCACTTTTTTTAGATTTTTTAGCCCTAAATCCAATCAGAATGTGTTACCAAAAAACATACTTTTCGTCTAATAATACTTTTTGAACACGATTAATACATAATTAAACTTTATAAAAATTAAATATGTTAATATTACAAATAATTAAAACAATGTGGGGATTAAAATTATGAGTGATAAGATTTATGATGTAGTTATTGTCGGTGGTGGTATATCTGGAGCAGCTTTATTTTATGAGTTGGCAAAATATACTAATATTGAAAAAGTCTGTATGTTAGAAAAATATGAAGCATTAGCTACTTTAAATACTAAAGGTACTAGTAACTCTCAAACAATTCATGTGGGTGATATTGAGACGAATTATACTTTAGATAAAGCAAAAATCACAAAAAGAACAGCCAAGATGATTGAAAAGTTTTGTCTTCAATATGGTTTAGAAAACAAAATAATGTTTTCTCACCAAAAAATGGCTTTGGGTGTTGGTAAAAAAGAAGTTGAATTTATCACTAAAAGATACAATGATTTTAAAGAATTATTCCCTTATTTAGAGTTGTATGACAAAGAAAAACTAAAAGAACTTGAACCTAAACTTGTATATATGGCTGATGGGAGTGAAAGACCAGAAGAAATTGTAGCAATGGGTGCGCAAGGTGAGTATACAACAGTTGATTTTGGTGCAATGACGGAAGAAATGGCGAGTGAAGCCCAAAAGTGTGAGGCAGTAACTGATATTTACTATCACAGTGAAGTTGAAAATATTGTAAAAAGCGATATTGGTTATGAGCTTACTACTGTAAAAGGTGTTAAGTATCAAGCTAAATATGTGGTAGTTAATGCAGGTGCTCACTCTTTATATCTAGCACATAAAATGGGTCACGGAAAACACATGGGTTGTTTACCAATGGCAGGAAGTTTTTATATGACTTCAGGTGAATTTTTAAATGGTAAAGTTTATATGGTACAAAATGACAAACTTCCATTTGCAGCTCTTCATGGTGATCCAGATATTTTAGCAAATGGGAAAACAAGATTTGGACCAACTGCGCTTATGATGCCATACTTAGAAAGATATAAGCCTGGTACTTATATTGACTTTTTCAAAACTTTAAATTTTGATATGAATATTGTTAAAATATTCTGGGATCTATTAAAAGAAAGTGATATTCGAAACTACGTATTTAAAAACTTCTTATTTGAAGTTCCATACATTAATAAAAGACTTTTTGTAAAAGATGCTAGAAAAATTGTACCATCACTTACAATTGACGATATTGAGTATGCTCAAGGTTTTGGTGGAGTTCGTCCTCAAGTTCTAGACAAAAAAGAACAAAAACTAATGTTAGGTGAAGCAAGCATTGATACAGGAGAAGGAATTATATTTAATATGACTCCAAGTCCTGGGGCAACTTCTTGTTTAGGAAATGCAGAACGTGACATTAAAAAAGTAATCTCTTATTTAGGTTTAGAATTTAATGAAGAAGCATTTTTAAGCGATTTAACAGAATAAAAACTCAAGGTCTTATAGTGTGGCTAATCTAGCCACACTACCCTTCATTTAAATTAACTACATTTAATCCTTTATCACCTACAATTAGCCCTACATTACAATAATAAGGATATACCAATGAATGAAGATATATTTAGTCCTAAAGATATGATAAAACTACAAAATACTTTAAGATTTAATTCCAAAAAAATCACTTGTGCCGAAAGTTGTACAGGAGGATTAATTGCTTCAATGATTACATCTCAATCTGGTTCATCGGATATTTTTGATGGATCCATAGTAAGTTATTCCAATGAAATCAAAAAAAAAGAGCTAAATGTCACTCAACATAGTTTAGAAAAATTTGGTGCAGTGAGTGTTGAAGTGGTAAATGAAATGTTAATTGGAAGTCTAAAAAAATTCAATTGCGATTTTACTATTGCCATAAGTGGAATTGCAGGTCCAAATGGAGGATCAAAAGAAAAACCAGTAGGCACTGTAATCATAGGAATTGGAGGCAAAAATACACCCCCTAATATCGATGTACACGTGTTTTCTGGCACACGAGAGGAAGTGCAAATATTAAGTGCTAAAACAGCATTAAAAAAACTTTTGAAATTTGTTCAAAAAACTCTTGACAAATAATAATTTTTTTCGTATAATTCCACTCCAATTTACGAAGAAGACCTGTTAGCTCAGCTGGTAGAGCATCTCCCTTTTAAGGAGGTGGCCGTTGGTTCGAATCCAACACGGGTCACCATTTTTGTAATTTGACGGTCGATTAGCTCAGTTGGTAGAGCGCTACCCTTACAAGGTAGACGTCAGAAGTTCGAGTCTTCTATCGACCACCATTTTGAATTAACCATTCAATCTTAGTGGTCCCTTCATCTAAT
>MAAG01000112.1 GCA_002163065.1 Arcobacter sp. 31_11_sub10_T18 | reverse complement strand
TGAATAAAAAACATTGGAATACGGTCTATTTTGACAAAGACGATTCAATTTCAGATGAAGCCATTATTGAGATGATAGAAGAATCATATAATTTAGTGCTTTCAAAACTCACTAAAAAACAAAAATTAGAAGTAGAGGCACTGAAAAAATAATGCAACTCCTATACAAAGTATTTATAGTAACTTTTTTCTTTTCACAGTTATTGTTTGCAAATTCTCTTAATCTAAAAGAAGAATTTATACATACCAAAAACTATCAAGCCAATTTAATATCTTCAGTAAAACAAGACTCAAAAAAAGCGGTCTTGTATATTCATGGGTTTAATGACTACTTTTTTAACAAAGAATTTGCACAAAGATTCCTTGATGCAGGTTATAGTTTTTTTGCCATAGATTTACACAACCATGGAAAAAACATAAACAAAGATACAAAAAGATACTACTTTACAGATGTGAAAGAATTTTATCCTGAGATTAATTTGGCTCTTGATATTATAAAAGACAGATATAAAATTGAAAATATTTCATTATACGGTATTTCGCAAGGTGCTCTAATTGCAGCACTGTTTGAAAATGACAATCAAAGGGTCAATGCTCTTATTTTAGACAGCCCATTTTTTGACTTTCATCTTGGCTGGGCAATTGAAACACTTGCCCTACCTCTAGTAACCACTCTTGGTTCTTTTTTCCCTGAGTTAAAAATTGACTCTGATGAACCCAATGTATTTGGACAAAGTATCCACAAAGATTATCAAGGTGAGTGGGATATAGACCTTGAGTTAAAAGCTATCAAAAAAAATGCTCCAATTTATCTTGGATGGTTAAATGCTGTAACCCAAGCTCAAAAACGTTTACAAAATGGTTTAGATATAAAAGTTCCCTCTTTGATATTAAGTTCAGATATTTCAACTTCGGAACAAAGTAATCCCAAATATCATCACAGTACAGATACAGTTCTAGATGTGAATGAGATGCATACATATGCAAAAATGTTAAGTAAAAACCAAAGTTTAATTACTCAAATTAAAATTCCCAAAGCCATGCATGGAGTTTTAATCTCACCCATAAAAGTGAGAGAAAAAGGCTATGAAACCATATTTAAATGGTTGAAAAAATAGTATGCTCAATATCTCATTTTTTTTTAATCAAAACTTCGCTAGACTATAAGCTTTAAAAAAATATATTAGGAAACTATAAAATGACTGAAGCAAAATACATCTGGATGGATGGTAAATTTGTTGATTGGTTTGATGCCAAGATTCATGTACTCAGCCATACACTGCATTATGGGAATGGTGCCATTGAAGGTACTAAAGCATACAAAACCCATGATGGAAGATGTGCAATATTTAAATTGCAAGAACATACTAAACGACTGTTGAACTCTTCAAAGATGACACTGTTAGATGTGCCCTTTAGCGAAGATGAATTAAACAAAGCTCAAATAGAATTATTACAAAAAAATGAACTATTCGATGGTGCTTATATCAGACCTCTTGTTTATTTAGGTTACGGAGTTATGGGATTGTATCATAAAGATGCACCTGTAAATGTTTCTGTTGCTGCTTGGGAATGGGGAGCATATTTAGGGGAAGAAGGTCTTAAAAAAGGTGTAAGAGTTAAAATTGCATCAATGACGCGAAACTCAAATACTTCAGGAATGGGTAAAGCAAAAGCAGTTGCCAACTACCTTAACTCTCAAATGGCAAAATTTGAAGCAGTTGAGTGTGGATATGATGAAGCACTTTTAAGAGATGACCAAGGTTATATCGCGGAAGCATCTGGAGCTTGTTTTTTCATCGTTAGAGATGGTGTGATTATCACTCCTCCAAATGACAACTCTTTAGAATCAATTACTCAAAAAACTGTCATTGAATTGGCTCTTGATATGGGTTACGAAGTAGTACGAAGAAAACTAACACGGGAAGAAGTATATATTGCTGATGAAGCATTTTTTACAGGTACTGCTGTGGAAGTAACACCTATTCGAGATATCGATGCTCGAGTAATAGGTGCAGGTGAACGAGGTCCAATAACTGAAAAGTTACAAACTGCATATTTTGATGTGGTTGCTGGAAAAAACGACAAGTATATTAACGACTTAACATATATAAACTAAGGATAAAAGATGCCAATAGATAACGATTATTTTAAAAACAGACAAAGCGGCGGTGGAAACAAAGGTGGTGGAAACGGTAACGGAAGTGGAAATGGTGGTGGTGGAAACTTCCAACCTCCTTTTGAAACACCTGATTTCTTTAAAAATTTTGGGAAAAAAGCAGGATTTATTTATGCAATTATTTTTCTTGTACTAGTTATTGTTATGGCTAAGCCATATGCAATTATTAATTCTGGTGAAGTTGGAATTAAAGTAACTACTGGTAAATATGAACAAGAAGCATTAACACCAGGTATTCACTTATTGATTCCTGGAATTCAAAAGATTATAGTTGTTGATACAAAAGTAAGATTAATGAACTACAAATCAAGAAATGATGAAATCAATTCTTTTGACAGTGGTATTAAAGTTAATGGTGCCATTGAAATTCTTGACGCACGTGGATTGCCTGTTACTATTGAATTAACAGTTCAATATAAACTTCTTCCTCATGGAGCACCAAAAACTATTGCTAGTTGGGGTCTGTCTTGGGAAGATAAAATTATCAACCCAGTTGTACGTGATATCGTAACAAAAACTGTTGGTCGATACACAGCAGAAGAATTACCTACAAAAAGAAATGAAATTGCTATTTTAATTGAAAATGGTGTTAGAAAAAATATTAATGATCTTGAGGGAAGTCCAGTGGAACTTCTATCAGTTCAATTAAGAGAAATTGGATTACCAGCAAAGATTAAAGAGCAAATTGAAAGAGTTCAAATTGCAAACCAAGAAGCTGAGAGAGTAAAATACGAAGTTCAAAGAGCAAAACAAGAAGCTGAAAAAAGAGCAGCAACTGCTATTGGTACAGCTGAGGCACAAAGAATTGAAGCACAAGGTAGTGCAGATGCAGTTACAATTGAAGCAGATGCGCAAGCAAAAGCAAATAAATTAATTGCCCAATCTTTAACACCAAACCTTCTACGAATGCAACAAATTCAAGTTCAAGGTAAATTTAACGAAGCACTTAAAGTTAACAAAGATGCAAAAATCTTCTTAACTCCTGGTGGATCTACTCCAAATATTTGGGTTGATACTAAAAGTGCATCAAGAGATTCTTCAATCAATAAATAATACCTATTTAAAGATTGACCACAAAGGATAAAGATAAAAGTATTTATACTTTTTCTTTATCCTTTTTTTATTAATTTAGTATTACATATACACCTCAAGGACAAAATATGAGTATCATTGAAGAAATAGACTGGAAAAAAATGGACGGTCTGATTCCAGTAGTCACACAAGAAGCGCAAACAAATGAAGTTTTGATGTTAGCTTATATGGACAAAGAAGCATTGGACTTAACACTTAGTACAAAAATAGCCCATTACTTTAGTAGAAGTAAACAGCGTATTTGGAAAAAAGGTGAGAGTTCTGGTCATATTCAAGATGTGGTTGATATTTTACTTGATTGTGATAATGATACAATTTTATTAAAAGTGAATCAAACTGGTGTTGCTTGTCATACGGGAAGAAAATCATGCTTTTTTACTAGTATTGAAACAGGTGAGACAATAAGTGATGTAGAAATCAACACAGCCTCTTCTTATGGGGTACTTGATAATTTATATCATACTATTGTTGAGAGAAAACACTCTGACCCTAAGAGCTCTTATACTGCTAAATTACTTCAAGGTAAAGAAAACTCAATGCTTAAAAAAATTGTTGAAGAAGCAGGAGAATTTACCTTTGCAGTAAAAGACAATGATACTGAAGAAATGATTTATGAAGCAGCTGATTTAACTTACCATGTAATGGTAGCACTTGCAAGTAAAGATATCAATCCTGACAGAATCAAACAAGAGTTAAATCGAAGATTTGGTTTATCTGGTATCGAAGAAAAAAACTCTAGAGAAGAAAACTAAGGTTTTTTCTCTTCGGTTTTCTCTCTTTTTAAACGCTCTTTATTTTATCCCCCTTTTTTCCCTCCAATTATTCTTATACTTTCATATATTAAAACTCAAAGGAAAAATATGAAAAAATTACTATTGGCAGTTCTTGTTTTAAGTTCATCTGTTTTTGCAGCACCATTTCAAGTAGATACTGCACACTCTAAAATTACTTTTAAAGTAAAACATTTGGCAATCTCAAACGTATATGGTAGCTTTGCTAAATATGATGCAAACATAGAATATGATGTTAATTCAAAAAAATTAAATACTTTAACTGCAGATGTTGATGTGAATTCTGTGGATACAGATAATGTAAAAAGAGATGGTCATTTAAAATCAGCTGATTTTTTTGATGCAAAACAATTTCCAAAAATTGCCTTTAAACTTATCTCAACAAGTGCTGATGAAGCAATCGCAGAATTAACCATTAAAGGTATTACAAAAAAAGTTACTTTTGATTATGAAAACAATGGTGTGATTAAAGATCCTTGGGGAAATACAAAACTAGGTTTATCATTAGAAACTAAAATAAGCAGAAAAGCATTTGGTTTAACTTGGAACAAAGTTCTAGAAACTGGTTCTTTTGTTGTAGGTGATAAAATCACAATCAACGTAGATATAGAAGCAAAAAAAATCAATTAACAAAAGCTTTAGCTTTTGTTAATTACACTACGATAAATAAGATAAAAAAAGACAAGCTATGAACTTAGAAGATTTAACCATACTGTACGCTGAAGATGAACACGGTATTAGAGACACAGTCACAGATGTCCTAGAACTATATGTAAACAATGTTATCACAGCATCTAATGGCATTGAAGCCTTAGAGTACTATCATTTATATAAACCACAAGTTTTACTTTTAGATATTTGTATGCCTAAAAAAGATGGCCTAGAAGTATTAAAAGAAATACGAAAAACAGATTTAAAAACACCAGTGATTATCATGACAGCGCACACTGAGCAAAAGTATTTAATGAATGCAGTTGAGCTTTATATAACCAAGTATTTAATCAAACCCTTTAATAAAAATACTTTAATTGATGCCTTAAATGAATGTATAAAAGTGATGTCAAAACAAACTTCTCAGAATATAATTCTTTCAAAAGATCTCTCCTATAACAGTGAGAATCAAAGTATCAGGAAAAATGATGAACTGTTAACTTTAAATAAAAAAGAAGCAAAACTTTTAAATTTACTTCTAAAAAATGCACCCAATGTGGTATCTTATGAAAATATCGAATATCATATATGGGAAGATTTAAATGTGACCAAAGAGGCTTTTAAATCTCTTGTTAAAGATTTAAGAAAAAAGACTTCTAAAGACTTAATTCGTAATATATCAGGTACTGGATACAAAATTGACTTATCTTAGATTATCATTGAAACAAAAAAGTTTAATATTTATTCTTTTTTTGATTTCAATATTATTGTTAACACTTTACTTTCAACATACAACCTCATATAAAAACTATCTGTATTTATTACAAGATTCCTATAAAAAGTCTCTGAACAATCAATACAAAAGTTTTTCAAAAAATCTTAAACTTAATTATTCCAATCTTACTATTCATTTTCAAAGTGAAGAAATATACACCTACATAAAATCTAAACAGAGTAATAAACTCAATCATCAATTAAATCTCGTCTTAGCTACTTTACAAAAACAAGACATGAATTTAAAAAAAATCAACATCCTGACTAATGAAAAACACCTATTACAAGTGAATACTGTGTCGATAGTAGAAAAAGACAATAATTTGTATTTTAGACTCATATATCCTTTGTTAGAAAATGATCCTCAATTTGCTGCTGTTGAGTTTTTAGTAGATACTAAGAAATTATTACAAGAAATCAAAAGTTTTAATAATAGTGATGGGGTTATTAGCTTTACAAATGAACATGAAGAGATAATAGAAAACACCTTAAATACAGTACAATACAATCCCAATTTTCAAAAACTTATAAAAATCTGCAAAGAAGAAAAAAAAGGATTATTTGGTCTTGACTCAAAGTTTTATGTGACCAAGTCTTTTGATTTAAACAGTCAAAATTCAACACAAAAAGCAATCTTTTTTTTAGATGTGACCAAAGAAAAGCTGGCTTATAAAGCAGTCATAAAAAACTCTGTGATAACGTCTGTGTTACTGTTTATTTTCGCAGCCATATCCATCAACTTCTTTTTTGATTTTTTAATTAAAAGAATCATTAAAAATGAAGAAAAACTCAAAGAAATTAACAAAAACCTAGAACAAACCATTGATGATGAAATCACCCATAGACTAACCATTCAAAAAAAAGCACAAGATGAAAAAGAACAAAATGAGCAGCTTCTAATCCAACAATCAAAGCTGGCAATGATGGGAGAAATGATTGGGAATATTGCCCATCAGTGGAGACAACCACTCATGCAATTAAGTGCCATCATCATGTATATGGATGCTTACGATGAAAAAGGAAAACTTACAAAGGAAAAGTTTCAAAACAAAATAAAAGAGAGTGACTCTATTATTGATTATATGTCAAAAACAATTGAAGATTTTAGAAACTACTATCAACCCGAAAAACAAAAAGAATCTTTTTTTATTAAAGAGAGTATTGAAAGTGCCCTATTTATCATTGACTCAGCTTTGAAAAATTCATTCATCTCAACAAATGTAGTATTTGATAATGAAGATATAAAAATAGTAAGTTTTAAAAATGAGTTTTCACAAGCTTTATTAAATATCATTTCCAATGCAAAAGATGTTTTGATTCAGAGAAAAATAAAAAATCCCACCATTCATATTAATATTAAAACCATTGATAAAAAGATTCACATTTGTATCCAAGACAATGCACAAGGTATACAAGAAAAAATACTTGACAATATTTTTGACCCATATTTTACAACAAAACACAAATCCCAAGGAACAGGAATTGGTTTGTACATGACCAAAATGATTATTGAAAACAATATGAATGGTAATATCGAGGTTAAAAACACTGAGAAAGGCGCTTTGTTCACTATTATTTTATAAGTAATCTCTAGAATATAAATAGGTATATTAAAATAAACCAAAAAAATAATATATCTTAAAATTCTAACCCTATCTTTACTTTATTTTGTTATATACTTTTATATCACACAATAAAAGGGAATAAGATGAAAAAATTACTACTAGCGATTCTGTTTTTAAGTTCAACTCTTTTTGCATCAAGTTTTAATATCGACCCGGTGCACTCAAAAGTTTCTTTTAAAGTAAAACATTTGATGATTACAAATGTATATGGTACATTTTCAAAATATAATGCAACCATAGATTACGATGAAGGCATGAAAAAAGTTACCACACTCATTGGAAATATAGAAGTTGCATCAATAAACACTGAAAATGAAAAAAGAGACAAAGATTTAAGATCTTCAAACTTTTTTGATGCAAAAAACTTTCCTATAATTAGTTTCAAGTTGTTATCCGTGGATGGAGATGAAGCAGTTGGTGAACTAACCATTAAAGGTGTTACAAAAAAAGTCAACTTTGACTTTGAAAACAATGGAACAGTGGTAGACCCGTGGGGAAATACACGTCTTGGTTTATCACTTGAAACCAAAATTAGCAGAAAAGAATTTGGTATTATGTATAACAAAGTTTTAGAAGCAGGTGGTTTGGTTGTAGCTGATAAAGTAAAAATCACAGTGGATATAGAAGCAATTAAGAAAAAATAAATCCACATAAAGAAGAGGATTATAAACTTTAAACCTCTTCTTCTGAGGTGATTATTTTTTAATAATTAATTCTCTAATATAATAATATCTCAAATAAAAACTTAATTTTTATACAAAATGTGTAACTTTTTGTGTACTTATCTTAAAAAAAACTTCAAGATTAACTTTTTCCTTCTCTTATTATATTTTATTCGTTAATATACTAACCAAAAAATATTAAGGAATTTCTCATTCGGTCATTATTTTTAATTATTGCAAGCATATTATTTACAAGTTTAATCGTTGGATGTCAACAAAAAACAACTGATGTTGAAAAACCTACTGTTCAAAAAACTGTCATTAAAAAAATAAAAAAACCTACCATTCCTGTTCACATAAAAAAAGCGAACTTCAAAAAAATGTTACTTCCAGAAGTTCAAGCAGTATTTAAAGAATTAACAATTCAGTATGATGAAATAGTTCTTGCGCTTCAAAATAATACTCAAAGTGATCGTATCAACAAACTTAAAAAAACTTATAAAATCACTACTGATGTTGAGTTACTTCAGGCCCTTAAACCACACCCAATAAGTTTAACTTTAGCACAAGCTGCGATGGAGAGTTCATGGGGAACTTCAAGATTCTTTAAAGAAGCCAACAATGTATTTGGTGTTTGGTCTTTTAGTAAAAAAGAACCTCGAATTGCTGCAAATGGACTAAGAGGTTCAAAAACTATTTGGCTAAAAAAGTATTCTACTATTAGAGAATCTGTTCGTGATTATTATAAAAATATGGGACGAAGTTTTGCCTTTAAAGAGTTTAGACAAGAAAGACTTCTTTCTAACGATCCTCTTATCTTAGTGACTAAGTTAGATAGATATTCTGAAAAAGGTGCCCAATATGGGAAAGAATTACATTCAATGATTACATACAACAAATTTATGCAATATGATGAAAAAATTAAAACATCTCCTATAGAAGATGCTATCACTAAAAATGAAGAGACTGATTTACCACAAGAGCAAGAGTTACTACATAACATCTAATACGTTAGTTAGAACTTTTTACCATAATCAACTTTGTTACCCTCTTTATCAATAAGAGGATATTTGATTTCATTTTTTTTCATCTTTGAAACAATAGCATCTTCTAAATTTATATCATAAGCCATACAAATACGAAGCAAATACACTGCAATATCTGCCACTTCTTCTTTTAAGTGTTCTTGTTTACTCTCATCCAAATTCAAAGCTTGTTTGGCATCTAACCATTGAAATATTTCAACCAGTTCTGCTGTTTCAACACTCAGTGCCATGGCAATGTTTTTTGGATTGTGAAACTGATCCCAATTTCGCTCACGGGAGAACTTTTTTATAATCTCTAGTATCTTTTCCATATCCATTTACTCATCCTTTTGTTTGAATAATTATATCAAAGCTGGTTAAAATATCTGATTTTTATGCATTAAAAAAGGGGAAGTGAAACACTTCCCCTTTTTTATTTGGTATAAGTTCTTCTAATTAGTTATGTTACTGTAAACTACAGTCTATTTAGTTGAACAAGCGCTCACGCCAGGAGGCGTTGTAGGTTGAATTTTTGTATTATCAATTGAACCTTCATCATGAGACTTTTCAATTCCTTCCCATAATAGTTCCGCAGCTTTTAAATATCTTTTTGCTGTTACACTTTCAGGGTGGAAGTAAACGATTGGTTTACCTTCATCTCCACCTTCTCTAATTGCTGGTTCAAGTGGGATATGACCAAGAACACTTGTACCATATTCTTTAGCCAACTCATCACAAGTCCCTTTCCCAAAAATATCACTTTCAGTATCACAAGAAGGACAAACAAAGCCACTCATATTTTCAATAATTCCAGCAATAGGAATATGTAATTTTTTAAACATATCCAAACTTCTTTTTGAATCATCAAGAGCAACATGTTGTGGTGTTGTTACATTAATACCAGCAGCAACTGGAACACTTTGAGCCAGTGTTAACTGTGCATCACCAGTTCCAGGAGGCATATCAATAAATAAGATATCTAGTTCTTCCCATAAGATGTCTCTTAAAAGTTGTTCAATGGCTTTCATAATCATTGCACCTCTCCAAATAAGAGCTTGCCCATCTTCCATTAATGAACCCATAGACATAACATCAACACCATAAGCATTAAATGGTTTTACTTTTTGTCCAATTACTTCAACTTCTTTTTTATCTAAACCCATCATACGTGGAATATTTGGTCCATAAATATCTGCATCTAAGATACCTACTCTTTTACCTTGCATCGCTGCAGCCACTGCTAAGTTAACTGTAGTAGTAGATTTTCCAACTCCACCTTTTCCAGAACTTACCATTACAAAGTTTTTAATCTGAGGAGCAATGTTTTTACCACTTTGAGAGTTACTTTGTTGTTTTGGTGCTTTGGGTTTTTTTACAGAGATTGCAACGGTATTCATTCCAATCTTCTTAAGACAGGCAGTAATTTCTTGTCTTAATTGATTTTCAACTTCACCTGCACTTGATGTGATATCTAAAGTAATAGAGACATTGTGTTCGTCAACTATTTCAATATTTTTTACAAAACCGAAATCGATAATTGATTTTGTAAATCCAGGGTACAATACTTCTTGTAATGCACTTTTAATATCAGCTTGTGTTGCCATATATTATTTCCTTATAATTAATTTCCGTATTATATTTTAATTCGGATAATTTTTGTCTTAATTAAAATTCATAATCCAATTTTTTTTTAAATTGTTACTGAATCACTTAAATCTTAACATAATTAGCTTAATATTCAAAGAGAAAAGGTAAAAAAATATTTACCATTTTATGTAGATTACTTTTTACCACAAAATATTCAACTATGTAAAAGATTTAAGATTTGAAAAGTATTTGAGAGGTTTATCTATGTATTGAATAGGGAGTTAAAGTAAAGTGCCGAAACACTTTACTTTAAGAAAAAGTTATGCCATTTCTTTGATTACATCACCATGTTCTTCAACAATTTTTTGTGTAATTTTATAAGAACAAAATTTTGGTCCACACATTGAACAAAACTCTGCTTCTTTAAATACATCTTGAGGAAGTGTTTCATCATGATATTCTTTAGCTCTCTCAGGGTCTAAACATAATTCAAATTGTTTATTCCAATCAAAACCATATCGAGCATCACTCATCTCATCATCAATATTTCGTGCATCTTTTCTACCACGAGCAATGTCAGCTGTATGTGCTGCAATTTTATAAGCAATAATTCCTTCTCTTACGTCTTTTGCATTTGGAAGTCCAAGGTGTTCTTTTGGTGTTACATAACATAACATAGAAGCACCATGCCATCCACCAACAGCTGCTCCAATTGCACTTGAGATATGATCATAACCAGCTGCAATATCAGTTGTTAATGGTCCTAAGATATAGAAAGGAGCTTCATGACAATATTCTCTCTCTATTTTCATGTTTCGCTCAATTTGATTAATAGGAACATGTCCTGGTCCTTCAATCATAACTTGAACATCTTTTTCCCAAGCTCTAAGTGTTAATTCACCTAATATTTTAAGCTCACTTAATTGCGCTTCATCAGATGCATCAGCTAAACATCCTGGTCTTAAACTGTCACCTAATGATAAAGAAACATCATGTTTTCTACAGATTTCTAAGATCTCATCAAACGCTTCGTAAAAAGGATTTTCTTTATGGTAATGCATCATCCATGCAGCCATTAATGAACCACCTCGACTTACAATTCCCATTTTTCTCTTAGCAATATGAGGCATAAATTCTAATAGGAAACCTGCATGAATTGTAAAGTAAGAAACACCCTGTTCTGCTTGTTTTTCTAAGACTTTTAACATTACTTCAATGCTTAAATCTTCTATTTTGTCTTTAACGTCATGTAAGATTTGATAAATTGGCACTGTCCCAATAGGTACAGTTGAATGTTCAATTACTGCTTCTCTAATAGTATCTAAGTCACCACCTGTACTTAAATCCATAATCGTATCAGCACCATATTTTAAACAAACATCTACTTTTTCAATTTCACCTGCAATATCAGAAACAACAGCTGATGATCCAATATTTGCATTAATTTTACAGCCTGAAGCAATTCCAATTGACATTGGAACCATATTTACGTGATTTACATTTGCAGGAATAATAAGTCTTCCTCTTGCAATTTCACTTCTTACTAATTCTACATCTAACTTTTCTGTTTGGGCAACAACTTTCATTTCCTCAGTAATTACGCCTTTTTTAGCGTAGTACATCTGAGTTCTTACTTTATCATTCTTATTCTCGTGATTTTCAAGCCAATCTCTCATGAATATTTCCTATTAAAAATTTTTGTGATTATAGCAGATTTTTATTATAAGAACTTAATAATCCAATATAAGTTTTTTTACTTAAGTAAGTAAATTTCGAGTCAAACAACTTCATTATAAGTTTCTTTTTAATATAATGTTCAAAGTAACTTACAAACATAAATATATTTATTTAACAAAATTACTCATCTGGACTCTGTATGATAATTGATCAAAATGCACTTGATAATTTAAATTTTTCACTTGGTGATAGTCATGACGACAATACAGTGGAAAATGACAGTAAAATAAATGAAATTATTAATAAATACTCCATAGTAGAAAACAACAATCTCTTAATCAACTCTCAGGAAAATAATTACCTTTTTTTAAGCAATCATATTGTCAATTTATATTATTTGAATCAATTGATACCTGATGATATTAAAGAAGCCTTAACCTTCGATGTAGAGTTTAAAGTTTATTTGGTCAATGATTTAAGTAGACGATTAAATCTATTGATTTCAAATAATGCAACACTTTTTTTTAAAGAAATTGGCAATATTATTAACCTCTTGTCTTTGGGGAATTATTATAAAATATTTGAAACTTACTCAAAGTACAACTTAGATGAAGCAGCCAAACTTTTCCGAGATTATGAATCTTTTTTGAAAGACTTGGATCCAGATAGTGAACTTTTTGACTTTTCATTTAATTGTTATGTGATTTTAATTGAAGCGTTTACCCAACTGTGTATTATTAACTCAACTGATATTCAAAGAAAAAAAACAATCAAACCAATTATTGAACTCTTAACTGAGTCCAATAACATGTTGAAATTTACAGTAACGTTATCAGAAGGTAGAATCAATCAACTGAATAATATTTTAGGAAAACTCTTGTATTATTTTGGACATATTTCCTACTACGAAATTGCTGCAAAAACCATGGATTATCTTTTAGAAGAGTTTACTCTAAACTTAGAAAGACAACTGGATGGGTATTTGTTATCCAAAGAAACAGATTTTGGAAACGAACCCAAAAACCAAGAAAAAGAATTTATTCGCTTTAAAAGTAACAACTCATTTTTACTTCTGACGTTAATCAAAAAACTGGAAGAACACTTTGTTGGAGAGGATTTTTTCGATAATTCACAATTTCAAGACCTCATTGAAGCTTATAACAAGAATTTTTCTTTATTAACACAACATAAAACAGTTGATACCCTAGAAACCTTCAGAAACAAACTATTAGATGGTTTGGTATTAACTTACATCCCATATCATTTACAAGCAGCATCAAAATTAACACACAACGAAGTCATTGATAATTTTATTTTTGCAGGAGAAGAATTTGATCCCGCAAACCTTGAAACCATACATAATATTCTTTTATTTTCAAAAGATATTAATGAGCATAAATACCTACAGATTTCTTCAATTCTAAGTAATTGCGAACCAGTTAAAAATGATTATTATCAATTCTTTAATCTGAAAATATTTGATGTTATTATCAACAAATTTATTGGAATACAAAGTAAAGAAAACCTTCATCAAAATTTTCAAGATATATACCATTACGTAGAAATACATAAAACTGCCTCTCAGCTTTTGAGTGTTTTTTCAAAAATCTACTTAAGTTTGGCACTTTTTTATTCTAAAGTATTTACAACAAATGCTATTTTAAATGCAAAAACTTATTACAGTACCTTTAAAAATATTAATGGAAACAACTCTTTAAACAATGAATTTAAGGAAATCAACCATGAAATACTAGTTAATATTGGGAAGTTCCATACTCAAGAACTCGCCATATCAAAAGAAACATATAGCAAAGAAGATTTCCATATTGTTGGGAATGACCAAGTAAACTCATTTTCCCATTTTAATGAAGTGAATCTAAAATTTATCATCAATCAGAAAATGTCAGATTTAACAAGCCAAATTTTATCTAGAAATAGTTTTGATTATGAAGATATTAATGAAAAAATATCTTATTTTATTTCAAGCAAGTTGTTTTATGGAATTGCCAACGTGAATATAAAAGGTTTGACCAAAAACAAATCAAGAATAGAAGATACTGGATATAAACAATACTCCATTCCAATTATCGATAAATATGAAATTTTATTTATTTTTCCAGCAATGTTTGAAGAAACATTTAAGCAGATTTTACAGAAAAATAAAGACTATATTATTCAAAATATATCCAATATATTAACAGGATACACAAAAAACAATATTTTGTATATTGACGAAGTAACCCATTTAGAAAACATTACTAAAATAAAAAATGATTTACCACAACTTCCTGCTGTGGTTACTTTTATTGAACTCTCAATTCCGTCTCTTATTTATGTAAATAAGAAGTATGGTCAACATACAGGAGATAAGTTTTTTAGAGCTATTGGGCAGAAAATCGCATCTTTTCTTGAACACAAAGATAGAATCTATAGATTATCAGGGGCAAGACTGGGAATTATGTTACATCATCATGATCAATACAATGACCTAATTAAAAAAATTTTTAATTTTACTATTGCTTTAAAAGGGGAACAAATTGAAGGAGATTATATTGTGGCAGTTACACGAGGGAAAAAAGAAGATATACTCATACAATCAGCTTATAACATAGAAGAAGCAATTACGTTAAAAAAATCAATCAACATAAAAATATAGGACAGTTACTTAATGAAAAATACTTTAATACAAAAAATAGATGCACTACCACCATTACCAAAAAGTGTCATAGAACTTGAAGAATTTAGAAAATCTATTGATAAAGAACCTTTGGATTTATTAAAAATAATTGAGCAAGATCCATTAATCATTACAACACTGCTAAAAGTTGCCAATTCAGCTATGTTTGGTTTTAGACATGCAGTTGAAAGTCCAAGTCGTGCTATTAACTTACTGGGTGTTAACTTTACTATTTCTATTGCTTTGGGAAGTATTGTTCAAGACTTAATCAAATCAAATCTTGATGCATACAAAGTAAGTACTGACGATTTTATGTTTACTTCTAACCTTGCCTCAAATTTGGTTAACTCTTGGGTAGCCTCAATCTCTTTTGATTTAAAAGAAGAACTATTATTACCTGCTTTTTTACAAGAAACAGGAAAATTTATTTTATCCGAATTGATTCATGAAAGTGGTAAAGTCGCTGAATTCCAAGAGGCAATTGTTAATAGTGGAAAAGAACTAAGTGAAATAGAAAATGAATTTGTAGGTTTTAGTTGTTCAAAAATCACTGCCAATATTTTTAAACATTGGAAGTTAAGTCATAATCTTATCTTTGCCATTGGGTTTGTAGGAGATATTGAAAATTGTCCTGAAGAATTTAAACAAAAAGCACAAATTCTTGAAGTTATAAAAATATTATCTGATATAACTGCACCCTTATCTGAAACAAATATTTCTAAGGCACTTACTAAAGCCCAAGAGTATAAATTAGACACTTCATTATTAAGTAAAGCCATAGGAAAAATTAAAGATAAAATTGAAGAAGAAGAATAATCGTAACGGTTTAAGCTGTGTTTTAAGTTTTGATTTAGTATAATTTGTAACTTTTTTACACAGAGGAATACCTTGTCTGATATTACACTAATAGTCCTATGTGCAGGGACTTCTTCCCGTTTTGGCTTAAAAACTAAAAAACAATGGCTTAGAATAGACAGTTCGCCACTGTGGCTTTATGTAACAGAAAAGTTACAGAAACACTCTTCTTTTGATAAGGTTATTGTTACTTCCCATAAAGATGAACTAAATTACATGAAAAACTTCAGTGATGATATCATTTTTGTAGCAGGGGGAGATACCAGGCAAGAATCTATGATCAATGCAATGAAAGAAGTGACAAGTGAATATGTCATGATTTCTGATGTTGCACGTGCTTGTGTTCCAAAATCTGTCATAGAGGAACTCATTCTTAACAAAAATAAAGCGGATTGTATTGTTCCTTATTTACAAGTATCAGATACAGTTGTTTATGAAAATGAAACCATCAATAGAGACCAAGTAAAACTCATTCAAACTCCTCAACTCTCACTTACAAATAAGTTACATGCTGCTTTAAAGAATACCAATGTTTTCACAGATGACAGTTCTGCAATAAAAGCAAATGCTGGAAGTGTCTTTTATATTCCAGGAAGCCAAGACTCAACAAAACTGACTTTTGATAAAGATCTTAAACAAATTCCTTTTTTAAAGTCTGTTTCAAAAGATACTTTTATGGGCACAGGATTTGATATTCACCCCTTTGAGCCCAATAAAGAAATGAGATTGGGAGGAATTAAAATTGATGTTCCTTATGGTTTTAAAGCTCACAGTGATGGAGATGTGCTAATTCACTCACTTATAGATGCGCTATTGGGAGCTTGTGGAGCTGGAGATATAGGCGAGTTTTTTCCAGATACAGATTTACAATACAAAAATATCGATTCAACACTGTTACTTAGTAAAATAGTTGAGTTTATAAATAACGTGGGGTACGTTATTGTCAATATCGATTTAACAATTGTTGCAGAAAAACCAAAAATTAATCCTTACAAATTAGAAATAAAAAGCAAAATTGCTGAGCTTTTAGGTATCAAAAAATGCTTTGTAAACATAAAAGCAACCACGTCAGAAAAACTAGGATTTGTAGGTAGGGGTGAGGGAGTCGCAGTACAAAGTATTGCAACATTAAAATTTTACGATTGGGAAAATAAATGAATATATTAATAATAGAAAACGAAATCTATCTGGCACAAAAAGTAGTATCAAGGTTACTTGATGATGGACATAGTTGTGATTATGTTGAGTCTGCAAATGTGAACTTATCTAAGTATTATGATATTGTTCTTTTATCTACATCTTTACCAAATAGCGCTTATAAAAATATCATTAAAAAATACAAAGACTCTATTATCATCCTTCTTGTTTCTTATATCAGTGACGAAACGGTAACCAATCCAATCAAAGCTGGTGCAAAAGATTACATTATGAAACCATTTATTATGGATGAACTGGTTAGAAAAATTTATCATTACAAAGAATTTAGAAATATTTCTCAAGAACTTGAAACAATGAAAGAATATCTTGATTTCATTTTTAAAGATATCGAAACTGATACAGTAAGCCTATCTACCTCTCTTCCACTTTTAGTTAAAACCAATACTCAAAAATGTGTTGATAAACTGGCATTTCAATTTGCTTCTAGATTTGGATTAACCATTAAATTTATATCTGCTGCTAAAGATAATTATTTAAAGGAAATTAGTAGTACCACAAGAGAATTAATTTATGTTACTGATTATCATACTTTAAAAAAATCTGCAAAAGATGCTTTAAATAAAGTCATTGAAGAGAAAAAATGTATTATTTGTTCTTTAGAAAATGAAGAAGATTTTCCATTTGAGAAAGCTGAAATTAAAAAATCAGATCTTGTTGTTATCAATGACAACATTATGACTATAAATGATTATGTAAAACTAATGGTTGTATCTTTTCAAAGTAAATACCCAGACACAGAACTCAGCAAAAAACTGGGTATTAGTAGAAAATCTCTTTGGGAAAAGAGAAAAAAACTCGGTATTGAAAAGAAGAAGTAGGCTATGAGAAAATTCTTTTTAACACTTGGATATAGTGGGTTAAGTCCAAAAGCACCTGGAACAGTTGGTAGTTTTGTAGCTTTATTAATGGGAATTGCCCTTTTAGAATATATTTCTGTTTCAAACTTATTTATGCTTGCAATTTTGATTACAGTAATGTCGGTAAAACAAATAGACATTTATGAAAAAGAAGTGGGTGTTCATGATGGAAAAGAGATTGTAATTGATGAACTTGCTGGTATGTGGCTAGCACTTAGTATTGCCAATGCAAGTCCCGAAAACATGATGTATATTGCCCCTTTAAGTTTTTTCTTCTTCAGACTTTTTGATATTTGGAAGCCTTCAATTATTGGTAAAATCGATAAAAAAGTAAGTGGTGGTTGGGGAGTAATGGGTGACGATGTGGTTGCTGGAATTGCTGCTGGAGTTGCTGCTAATGGTGTTTACCAACTCTTAGTACTTTACATTCTTTAAATTTTAAACCACAGGGATGAAGAGTTTATTTCTTCATCCCAAACTACTTATTTAAATACTTTTTTCTCTAAGCAATTACTTATATCTTATATACCTATGTAACCTTCATGTAACCATCTTCTTTTATAATTCATATTAAATAATATGAGGAAAAAACAAATGACCATTAAAAAGAAGATAAATCTCTTGATCATTATTTTTGTTGTAATCATTATAAGCAATGCTATTAGTACTTTTTACGGAGATAATAAAGTATCTAGTTTAAATAAACAATTGCAAAATGAATCAAATATAGCAAATCAATTAAATAAAATTAAATACACCATCAAATCTCTACAAGAAAGTAGCTTGAAAATATCTCTTTCATCTAACCCTGAAGATATCAGTAAACTCACTACTCTAAGAAATGATTTTATCAAAGAAATAAAAATCATCAAACAATTAAATTTAGATGAAGATGTAAAAAAATCTGTTCAAAACATTGAAAAAGGTTTTGATGAGCTTTATGAAAAACTGAGAAATATTTCAGTGATGGGTATTCATAAAGAAACACAAAAAAAGCTCAGTAATCTTAAGTTGAATGAGTTTATTGAGACAATTAGCCAAACAAAAGAAACCTTAATCAACTTATACAGTTTTATTATTAGAAATAATGTAACTAAAATGCAAACACAAATCGCCACAATGGAGAGTGCTTATATAACTGTACTAGCAAGTGGAAATGAAGATAGATTAACAACAGCAGACACAATGAGAAAAAAAATTCTACGTACCTTAACAAGAGCAATGAAAAGAAAACCCGAAGGTAGCGTTTTTATTAAAAAACAAATGGATAACATCAATAAGTTATCTCAAATAGGGAATGAACTTGCTGTATTTGGAATTGGATTTGTTGAGTACTCACAACTGCAAGAAGAAAATATTCTAAATACCAATTTAACGGTTAAGAATTATTTTAGCTCTCTTGATAACTTATCCAAACAAGTAGAAAGTAATGTATCATCAATCATAATTGAAAACAATGATTCTTTATATAATCTTCTGATTATTGCGATAATATCTACTGTTTTTTCTATTATATTTTTGATATTTTTATGGATTATTACTAAATCAATTATTTATAATATCACCAGACTTTCTCGTGGAGTTGATACCTTAATGAGCTATTCAAGTGCAGACCAAGAAATAGATATTAAAAGTAATGATGAGATTGGTCATTTGGCACATAGTTTTAATACTTATATGAAAAGTTTAAGAACAACAATGATTCAAGACCAAAAGATTGTTGAAGAAGCAGAAAAAGCAATTCAAATGGCCAAGTCAGGTTTTTTTGTTTATACCATTAAAAACAGCAGTACCAACAGAAGTACCAATGATTTAAAAAATGCAGTGAATGAAATGATTCATGATTTAAATGATAAATTTACAACCATCAACCAAGCTTTGATGGAATATGGCAATACAAACTTTGATTACAATATTGATGTAAAAGATGCAAGTGGAACCATTGGTTCAATTGTATCAGGAACTAAAGCCATAGGAAGTAATGTATCTGAATTACTTGCAACCATTATGATTAGTGGTGAAAAACTCTCAGAAAATATAGATGTATTATCCAATGCAGCTAATTCTCTATCTGATTCAGCCAACAATCAAGCAAGCTCTCTTGAACAAACTGCAGCCTCTGTTGAAGAAATGACCAATAACAATAAAGAAAATATTTCTAATATTGTTACTATGTCAAAACTTGCAGATACTTTAACTACCACATCAAACGAAGGTAAAACATTGGCATTTAAAACCTCAAAATCAATGGAAGAAATTGAGCAAAAAGTTTCCTCAATCAGTGATGCTATTGCCATAATAGATACCATATCTTTTCAAACAAATATTTTAAGTCTCAATGCTGCTGTTGAAGCAGCAACTGCAGGAGAGGCAGGAAAAGGTTTTGCAGTTGTAGCTCAAGAAGTACGAAATTTAGCCAGCCGTTCTGCACAAGCAGCAAAAGATATTAAAAAACTTGTTAATCTTGCAACTTGTGAATCCAAGAATGGAAAAGAAATCTCATTAAATATGATTGATGGTTACAATAATTTAAATGATAAAATCACTCAAACTCAAAATATTATTGAACAAGTCACCACAGCTTCATTAGAACAAGAGAAAGGCATGATTCAAATAAATGATGCAATAGGTCATTTGGATAAAACAACCCAAGAGAATGCTTCTAATGCTAGTTCAATCCATGATTTATCTGTGGAGATTCAAGATTTGTCAAATAATCTTATTCATGTGGCCAATTACAGTAAATACGACGAGAATTCAAGAGAGCAAGTTTGTGATGTGAATTTTTCAAATAAACTCAATACCTTAAAATTAAATCACTTGAAATTTAAAGAAAGTTGTTTTGACTCTCTAGATTCTAAAGATACTATTACCATCGAACATCATGAACAAAGTGAGTTAGGTATATGGATAAAAGAAGCTGAAGAATTTAATCACCATTACAGTAACAATCCAAATTGGATCAAGTTAAAAACCCATCATAAAATCGTTCACGAAAAGATTCAAGAATATATCGATGAAAATGTTAAAAACGCGAGCAATGATGAATTATTATTAATTGCCAATGAAATTGAAAGAGCCTCGACTTGCGTCTTTGAAACATTGAACATTACTAAGTCCTTAAATTGCCAGACAATAAATAATACAGGAGAAGCCATATGACTAAAATAGCAATCATAGATGATGAAATACAAATTCTACAATCAATTCAAAGGTATTTACAAAAAAGAAAACAATTTGAAATTACCATCTTTGATAACCCAACAGAAGCTAGAAGACCCTTGTTAAATGCGGAGTTTGATTTGGTTTTATTAGATATCATGATGCCTCAAATAAATGGTATTGATATGTTAAAAGAATTACGAAAAGAACAAGTTCCAACAAAAGTAATTATGATGACAGCCTATTCTACCTTAGAGCGGGCAATCTTAAGTAAAGATATTGGGGCTGATGATTATTTAACCAAACCTTTTGTTTCACTACGAGATGTTGAGAATAAAATATTGGATAACATATAACACAGTGGATAAACGAACAATAAAACAAATTAAACTTGAATCAATTGGAACATTGGTTGCTGGAATCACCCATGAGATAAATACGCCATTAACCTATATGAAAAATAATCTTGAGTTATTGGAGTTAGATTTATTAGATAGCTTTCGTTCAAACGAAGGTATTCAGGAGTCTATTGAAAACCTTAAAGATGGTATCAATAGAATTTCAAATATAGTTGAAGCTACCAATGAAATAGTGAAAACTGGTTCTAATAATAAAATCGAATACAATATTTATAAGACAATCATTCACTCTATTCGAATCATCCATAACCATACCAAATTTCAAATGCCCATTTATATTAATGATGAATTATATACACCAGATTTTAAAGCCAATAGACGTAGTTTTAAAGCCAATATCATCAAAGAAGAGTTGGAACAAGTTTGGATTATATTGTTGAATAATGCTTATGACGAATTTTTAAAGTCAGGTAGAGATTTTAATGAAAGAGCCTTAAATATTCAAATCACTCAAAATGAAGAAAAAATCATCATCACCTTTAAAGACAATGCGAATCAAGGTATTGAGGAATCAATATTGGACACTATTTTTGAACCCTTTGTGAGTACTAAAGACTATTCAGGAATTGGATTGGGATTGAATATTGCCAAAAAAATTATCAAAAAACATAAGGGAAAAATTAAAGCCTATAATGAAAATAATCAAGCAGTATTTGAAGTGGTTTTTAAAAACTAATTAATAAAATATCAATGTTAATATGGGGAATTAGGTGAGTTTAGTTTAGTAAAAGATTGTTAAAGAGTTTAGCGTTTTGTGTAAGGTCAAGGCGAAAGTCTGAAATCAAGAGGAGTGTACATCAAGTACACGACGAAGGATTTCAGGCTTTCAACGCAGAGATTGCGCAAAAAAGCTAAGCTATTTCACAATCTTTGAAAATTCGTTAAATATGTATTTTGACTCATGCGGCCCTGGACTAGCTTCTGGGTGATGCTGAACAGAGAACACTTCTTTATTATTATATTTAACACCTTCAATAGTATTGTCAAATAAGTTTTTATGAGTAATTTCTGCAATTTCAATGATATTATCTGGTACATTATAGTTATGATTTTGTGCTGTAATTTCTACAACGTTATTTACATTTCCTACAGGATGATTTCCACCGTGTTGTCCAAATTTTAATTTATAAGTATCATATCCATGTGCAATTGATAACAATTGATGTCCCAAACAAATTGCAAACATAGGAATTTCTTCTTTTAAAAGTTTTTTAACTTCGTCTAATTCTTTTGTTAATGTTAAAGGATCACCTGGACCATTTGATAAAAATATTCCACCAATTTCTTTCTTGTTAAATCGCTCAATTAAATCTTCTGCTTTAAAAGATGAAGGTACAACTTCAACTTCAAGACCTGTTTCAACCAATTCATTTAAAATATTTCTTTTAACTCCAAAATCAATAACAACAATTTTTTTATCACTCATTACTGCTTTGTTGTAATCTTTGTTAACATGATCCCAAGCTCCAAACTTATGAATATAAGCTTCTTTTGTTGATACTTGTTCAATATAGTTAATATCTTCAATTCGCGGGCTGTTTTTTAACTTAGTAGCCAATTCTTCTTTAGAAGAAATTTCAGTAGATGCAATCATCATCATGGCACCTTCATCTCTTAACATTTTTGTTAAATATCTTGTATCAATATCACAAATACCCAAAGTATTGTTTTTTTCAAGTAAAGACGCCAAGTCATTTTGTGCTCTATAATTAGAATGGTTTTTATTGTAAGCTCGTACTATTATACCTTTACAATGAACACTTGAACTTTCCATATCATCGTCATTTACTCCAACAATACCAATTTCTGGCATTGTAAATGTAATAAATTGACCTGCATAACTGGGATCAGTTGTAATTTCTTGATATCCTGTTAACGATGTATTAAATACAATCTCTCCAACACTCGTACCTTTGGCACCAAATGAGTTTGCTTCTAGAAAAGTTCCATTTTCTAAATATATCCATACTTTTTGCATTTACATTAAACCTCTTTTAATCAATTCTTCTTCGTATAATCTGTGGTAAACCAAGTCGTAATCTTCACTTCCTGGGATTAACTTTCTTTTATAAGTTTTTATTTTTTCATAAACAGCACTATCTGCTTCTTCAAAACCTTTTAAAAATTCATCAATTGAATCAAAGATGATATTTTTAACTTTGTTGTCTGAAACTATATAATGGATAAAATCTTCTTCCCATAGATAATCTAAAACTTTATGAGCGATATCTGAAAATCTATCTTCATTATTTAAGATAACTCCAGCTTCATTTGCCATTCTTTTTTTAGCCATCCAAAAAAGTTGCCGATAATCTGCATTATAAAACTCAATGTTTTCTTCTTCACCATCAAGTAATAAGTCTACTTTTTCATCTAAAGCCAATTCATTATCAAGATCTTCATCAAGAATTCTCTGAACTTCAACAGTAATTTCATCTTTTGTTTTTCGTATTTCTATAAATTCACAATTAACCAAATCTCTCGAAATTCTTCTTGCGACATATGGCGTATGATGTAATTTCATTTTCATGTTAATTATCCTCTTATTATAGTATCGTCTCTCTCAGGTGATGTTGATATGATTCCAACTTTTACACCTGTTACTTCTTCAATTTTATTGATATAAGCTTTTGCATTTGGATGTAAGGCATCAAAATCTCTAACACCAACAACACTATCCCATCCTGCAATTTCTTCATATACTGGTGTTACATCATCTAAATCTGTTGGTACATAATCAATAGTTTCTCCATTGATTTCATAAGCAGTACAAATTTTGATTGTTTTAAAACCATCTAATACATCTAATTTCATAAGTGATAATTGATCACAACCGTTTAATCGGCCTGCATGTTTAACAGCAACTGCATCAAACCAACCACATCTTCTTTTTCGTCCAGTTGTTGTTCCAAATTCTTTTCCAACATCTGCCATAGTATCACCATCAACACCAAAATCTTCAGTTGGGAATGGTCCATTACCTACTCTTGTACAGTAAGCTTTAGTAATTCCAGTTACAATTCCAATGTCTTTTGGATTTAATCCAAGACCAGTACAAGCTCCAGCACTTACAGTTGATGAAGATGTTACATAAGGGTATGTTCCATGATCAATATCTAACATAGTTCCTTGTGCACCTTCAAGTAAAACTCTTTTATTCTCGTCTAAGGCTTTCCATACTAAGTTAGTAGTATTTGTGATATGTACTTCAAGTTTTTCTTTATATCCAGTTAGCTCAGCGAATAATTCAGATTCTGTTGGAGTAGAGATATCAAGAACATCAAATATAGCTCTATTTTGTTCGAAGTACTCTAAAATTGATTGTGTCAATTTTTCAGGATTTAATAACTCACCTACTCTTCTTCCAACTCTATTGATTTTATCAGAATACGCTGGTCCAATTCCTTTACCAGTAGTTCCAATTGCCTTGTCACCTTTTAATTTCTCTTTTGCTTGATCAATTAACGCATGGTAAGGAAGATTTAAATGTGCTTTATCACTAATGAATAATCGCCCTTCTAATCCTTCAAACTGTTCCATTTCTTTAATGATGGCTTCTGGACATAATACTACTCCATTACCAATTACATTAGTTGCGTGAGGATTTAATACTCCTGAAGGAATAAGGTGAAGTGCAAACTTTACACCATCAACCCAAATAGTGTGTCCAGCATTGTGTCCACCTTGGCTTCTACAAACCATATCATAATCAAGAGCGAGTCTATCAACAATCTTACCTTTACCTTCGTCACCCCACTGAATACCTACTATCAAATCTGCTTTCATATTAATCCTCTAAAACTTTTAATAAATTATCTGTATATAAGGCAAAACCTAAAGAGTTTCTACCTTCACTGTTATAACTTCCACCATTACATAAAGTAAGGTTATCACTTATAACTCTGTAATAAATATCATTATAATATTTCATACACCCATGATATAAGGGTGCAATAACTATATTTGAATATTTAACTTGAGCTGCACTTGTCTGAAGTTTTTCAAGTTCACCTTTGATACTGCTTGGTACCAATTTAATCACAGCATTTAAATCATCAATGCTTTTTACATTAATCAGTGAACTTAACCACGAAATATTTTGATCAAATAGTTGTGCTATTTCACCATTTTTGAACAGTCCTATATCTAAATCTAATTCTTTAGCCACCAGCTGGGGGATATTGATATTAGAAATTTGAAGTACTGGTTCAATATTTAATTGAGTGATAATATTTGCTGATAAATTTATAACATCAGTAATATTATCATGGTCAATCCACTCACACCCAATTTGATAAGTTTCCGTTGAAGGATACGTAAATATAGGTTGTACATAAAACCATTTTTTATGAGAAGTAGTTCTTCCCAATCTTTTAGTAATAATTCGAACAACATCTAAACTACTATCAGCTCGCAAAGAGAGTTGATTGTTTTGTTCATCAGACATTGTAATTATTTTTTTTCCATCTTCTATACTTTGATGTTGCATATAAGAAAAGTTTGGAGTTACCACTTCTTCAAAGTTTTCATCAAATAATATTTGACTGACTTTATATTCTAACTCTCTTTTTTGCTTAGCTGTTTTTCCAAAATACAAACGACTTCCGTTTGGTATTTCGTGTTCTAAAATCATTAGTTACTTCCCTTAAATAAGTTTTGAGACAATACTTTATTTGCAGATCCATCAAAGGTTCTAGCTCCCAGTTCATCAAGTGCCAATTCAATTGCATTTACAACCCAAGCAGCTTCATAATCTTCTACTAGACCCATGTGATTGATTCTAAAAATCTTCCCTTTTAGATGATCTTGTCCACCTGCAATATTTACATTGTATTTTGTTTTTAAAATTTTTCTAATTGCATTTGAATCTTCACAATAAATAGTCGTCATTGCATTTGCTGGTGTTGTGGGATACACTTCTAAACCAATTGAAGTTAATGCATCTCTGGTTGCACTGGCTCTTAATGCCGTTTTATTATATAAATTTTCAAATCCATTTTCTTTAATATTTAATAATATTTCTTTTAATCCAATGATTAAAGTCGTTGCAGCTGTATATGCAGTTGTATTATTTTTTTGTTTTTTAATTTCACTTAAAAGATTTAAATAATACCCTGCTGGTTTTTTCTCAACTTTAGAAACAGCTTCTTTACTTAATCCAATCATAGAAAGTCCAGGAGGAAGCATCAACGCTTTTTGACTTCCTGTAATTAAGGCGTCAATATGAGTTGTATCAACTTTTTCAACCCCAATTGCGGTAATACCATCAGCCACAATAGTAATATTTGGATTGATTTTTTTAACTGCAGCGGCAATTGCTTCTACAGGATGTCTTAATCCTCCAGCACTTTCACATATTTGAACAAATACAGCATCTATCTCACTGTCATTTTTAATGGCAGTTACAACTTCATCTACGCTGATTGCTGTATTCCATTCATGTTTTAACTCTGTAAATGGGATATTAAACGCTTGACAAATTTTCCCAAAACGCTCCCCAAATTTTCCTGAGTTAATTGTAAGTGCTTTTTTATGACAAAGGTTTGTTACACAAGCTTCCATAGCTCCTGTTCCACTAGATGCTAAAATCACGCAATCATCCATATCAAATAGTTCTAATAACAATTCTCGAGTCTCTTTAAAAATAGCCTCAAATTCTGGAGTTCGGTGATGAATTGTAATATCAGCCATAGCCTTTCTTACAAATTCTGGTACAGGAGTTGGTCCTGGAGTTAATAGCATATAAATTTCCCTTCGTTCATGTCTGTTTTGCTTTACACAAAGCCTGATATGTTATCCAAAAAAATATTAGTAAAAGGTTAAGCGTACCAATTGAACTGTATAGTGAAAAAATCATTAACTTGACATGTAATCATAAAATATGTATAATCTCTATAATTTATTACTTTTATTCATAAGTAATGACTAAAAAAAAGGGAATACCATGTCAAAAGAATTAAAAAAGAAAACAGTCGCAAAGATTACAAAAAAAGTTGCAAGTAAAATTGCTAAGAAAAAAGTAGCAAAAAAGGTAGCTAAAAAAGTTACAAAAAAAGTTGTTAAAGCAAAATTGACTAAAACAAAAAAAGCGAAGAGAGTAGCTACAAAATTAGTAAAAAAATTGCTTAACGCTAAAAGTACAAAACCAAAGAAAGCTACAAAAGTGAGTAAGGCTAAAGTTTCAAAAGTATCTAAACCAAAAAAGATTACAAAAAAAGCAGTCAAAAAATCGCTTAAAGCTAAAATCTCTAAACCAATTAAAGCTAAAATCTCTAAACCAATTAAAGCTAAAAAAGGTGCTAATAAAAGTGCCAAAAAAGCAGCATAATTAACATCTGTATTAAAAAAGGGAGTGGGGAAAACCTCACTCCTTTTTTTTGTTTTTCTTATTACTTATGTATATTGAATGGGTACATAATACGTAGCTTTAAAAGATCCCCCATCATCTAAAAAATAGTTCTTTTCAAAAATAGTATAAGAAGGTATGGTCGTAGCCTCATATCCACTGTTAGGTAACCAATAATGATATACCCATTGAATCAATTTTAAAATATCCTCATATTCGCCCTCAAAATTAAAACACGCACACAAACCTTCATAAATCTCAAAAGAAGGTAAATTAGTATCCTCCAAATTTACTTCACACAAAGGAACAATAGCAGCCACATAATAACAATCATCATGTTTGGTAATAATGGGATTGTCATGATAAATTCCAATTTGTTCAAATTCGGTAATATTATTGGTATACAACCAGGCTTTTATTTTTTTCCAAATCTGAGTGGCTTTGTTTCCATAACCTTTTTCTCGAATATAATAGGCAATTTTTCTGGGTGTTTTCACAATAGTAGGCTCACAACAAGCGTAGTCTTCACCAATCAAAGATACCGTCTGACAAGTATTCAATATTTTATTAGAGTACTCTTTATATCCACCGTTTCTCCAGACTTTTGGTGTTTGTTCAAAACGTTCTTTAAATGCTCGTAAAAAAGAGGTTTGTGAACTGTATCCACACATGGAAGCTATTTTGGTGATGGTTGAATGTCTATTGGTAATGAGTAAATTGGATGCTTTTTGTAAACGAATTGATTTAATGGTTTGATAAATATTCTCACCCATTTGTTCTTTAAAAATACGATGAAAGTGAAACTTACTTATTTTAAACTCCAAGGCTAAATCATCAATATTAATTTCTGTATCAATGTGATTATTAATATAATCCATCATATCATTGGCAATTTTATTATGAAGTTGGGTGGTCTCTTTTTTATGCATATCTTCTCTTTAAACATTAATTTGGTTATTTAGAATTATGTTAGCACAAATGAACTGTAAGATTAGCAAAAATAGATAATAATTAGTGCACTAATTATGAAGTTTTATTTTTTGATTCTTGTTATTATACGAGAAAAAAGGATCTATCATGAATACAAAAGATTTTATTATTGCTGTTGGTATCATGTTTATCTGGGGAGTTAATTTCTCTGTGATAAAGCTGGGCTTAACTTCTTTAGATCCTTTTATGTTATCAGGTTTGAGATTTTTATTATGTGCATTGCCTTTGGTATTTTTTATTAAAAAACCAGATATTCCTTTTAAATACATCATATCTTATGGTCTGTTTTTTGGTGTTGGATTATGGGGAGTGGTTTCTTTAGGAATATATTTTGGGATTTCAGCGGGAGTTGCTTCTTTAGTACTTCAAATGGGTGCATTTTTCACTGTAATAATGGCCTATTATACTTTAGATGAAGAAATTGATTTGAGTAAAAAACTGGGTATTTTATTGGCATTTTTAGGAATTGCTATGATTATTTCAGTTACGGATGGTTCAGTAACTTACATTGGTATTGCTTTAATTTTACTAGCAGCTGTGTTTATGGCAGTCACAAATATCATTGTTAAAAAAGCAAAGCCAAAAAAGATTTTTGCATTTTTTGTGTGGTCAAGTTTGTTTTCCCCAATACCATTATTTGTTATTGCTTATTTTACCCAAGGTGAGATTGTGTTTATAAACTTTTTTGACAGTTTAGATCAAAATGCTATTTTCTCAATATTGTTTCAAGTTTATCCCACTTCATTATTGGGGTACTGGGTATGGAATTCATTGCTTAATAAATATCCAGCTTCCAGTGTTGCACCACTTGGTTTGCTGGTACCAATTTTTGGATTAATGGGTTCGTACCTTTTATTTGGAGAAGAAATAGGTGTTAATAAACTATTAGCATGTTTTTTAATCATTGCTGGATTAGCGGTAAACACATTTGGGTCAAAAATTTTTAACTTAAAAGCCAAAGTTTAAAATA
>MAAG01000056.1 GCA_002163065.1 Arcobacter sp. 31_11_sub10_T18 | reverse complement strand
TTTGAACCAACAAGTGTTAAATCACTTGCAAGGGCGTCACAGTCTTTTGAGAAAGCACTTGTTTTAAATGAAATGATTCCATCATCTTTTAAAATTCTTTCAATGTTTGCTAATAATTCAATATCAATTGAACCTTTTGCAAATACAATAACATCTATATTTTTATCATTTTTAGAAGTAATAATTGAAGTATCTCCATACTCAACATTATCAATTGCATGTTTGTTTATTTCTTTTTTAAAATCTTCATCAACGTCTCCAACAACCAAGATGTTTTTTGGCTCTTTGTGAGAACATAATGGAACATGAACCATCATTTCATTATATGCGTAATTTGTGTTTTCTAAACTTGACATAAAATTATACCTTTTATTAATTTTTCGATATAATACCAAAAAATATTAAAATAATAGGAAATTTTTTTATTTAGTATAAAATTTATGGTTAACTTTAATCTTTAGTGTGATGAATTAATAGCACTTAGACGAAGAAAAATTTTGAAAAATAAAAAAATTGAATGTGTAATAAAAGGTAAACAATGGCAACAATAAGTTACAAAGATGCGGGTGTAGACATCGATGCAGGTAATCAGTTCGTAGAAAATATTAAACCACATGTAAAATCAACAATGATTCCAGGTGTTTTAGGTGGAATTGGTTCTTTTGCAGGTGCATTTGAACTTCCTACTGGATATAAAGAACCTGTACTTCTTTCAGGAACTGATGGAGTTGGAACAAAACTGAAACTAGCAATTGATGCAAAAATATTTGACACAGTAGGAATTGATTTGGTTGCAATGTGTACAAATGATTTATTATGTAATTTTGGTGAACCTTTATTTTTCTTAGATTACTATGCAACTGCTAAACTCAATGTAGATGAAGCAAGTGCAGTTGTAAAAGGAATTGCTGAGGGTTGTATCAGAAGTGAATGTGCCTTAGTTGGTGGTGAAACTGCTGAAATGCCTGGAATGTATAAAGAGGGTGATTTTGATTTGGCTGGTT
>MAAG01000071.1 GCA_002163065.1 Arcobacter sp. 31_11_sub10_T18 | reverse complement strand
TTTTAGATAAATATCAAAACAAAACTACGGACCTTATTTTTTCTATTCAAGAAGAGGAACTAAAACTCAATGTTTCCCTTGATGAGAGAGATGACTTGCAAGATATTGCTGCTTTTTACATGAAAGATAACTCTAGTCTATTTTGTTTGGCTTTATATAAAGACAATGTAGTAGGAACCATTTCAATATCATACATTTCCAAAAGAAAAATGGCTTTACATAATATGTATATACATAAAGATTTTAGAGGAACCCTTTATGATACGGCAAATAAGTTACTGAAAGAGTCTATTCTGTTTGCCAACAATCATATGGCAAGAGAGATATATCTAGGTACTGGATTAGATTTTTATGCAGCCCACAAGTTTTATGAGAAAAATGGGTTTATGGAAGTGGAAAAAGAAGTTTTACCTTCTGATTTTCCATTTATGTCTTGTGATGAAAAGTTTTACGAACTTATTCTTTAGACAAGTTATCGAGTATATAAACTTCTAATTCTTTTTTTGATATTTCTGCTTTTTCTGCTTTTTCATATAATGCAGCTACTTTCTCGTGGTATTCATTGTAAGGGAAGTATGGAAAATGGTTTTTCCAAGCTTGTTTGATACGATTAATAGTCATGATATCAACCAATTTTTCTCTAAAAATATTAAAATAAATAAAAATTAACGCTGTTAATAATATGGAAGCTAAAATAGAAATATGTGAATCAATTCTTGTTAACAGTACATGTCCTACAATTGCTATTGGAAAAACAATAACAAATGCAATAATAGCAAAGGCAATGTAAGCTCTAGCAATATTAAGTCTAAAACCTAATTTAGATGCATCTACACGCATTTTTTCTGTATACAGATCATTGGCAACGAGTAAATCTTTGAGTAACACGGGTTGTTTTGAAATAATAAAAACATAATCTAAAATTTTGTTTTTAATCTTGTCGAACATACAGGTATCCTTCTTTTATTTATATTTTACACAGTCATTATGTACTGTAAAGTAAATTATTCTATCGAAATTTTTCTTATTTCATATTAAAAATAAACAATATTTTTCCAAGTAGAAAATGGACTTATTTTTACTATTCATGAAATCTGATATAATACTTTATCAATACCCAAGGGAGAAAAGTTGCAGGATAAAATTCATTTTGATAGTACCCTATGGGAAAAAGTTTTTCATTTATTACAAAAAAAAGAAACAAAAGAAACACATGAAGGATTGTTATATCACTATACCACCCCTGCAGGACTTTTAGGTATTTTACAAAATCAACACATTTGGGCAACAGAAGCTTCTTTTTTAAATGATTTGTATGAAATCCAATATGGTTTAGATATGACAAAAGAAGTTATCAACACGTATTTAAAAAACAAAGATACTTATATACAACAGTTTTGTGAACTGAGTTTGAATTATTTAGAACATATGAACTCAAAAGAAGAAGAAATCTACATCACCTCTTTTTGTGAAACCAGTGATTTACTAAGTCAATGGAAAGGATATACCAATTTTGGAGAAGGATACGCAGTAGGTCTTAATTTAGAAAATATGATTGATTCAAACAGTGATGAAGAATTTGGACATATTTCTATCAAAAAAGTAATTTATAATAAAAAAGAGCAAAGTAAAATGGTCAAATCTAAAATAAAATTTATGGTCCTGCAGTCACAAAAACTCATCGCCCAAGATTTACCAAATACTGAGAACATCATGAAAGCCAGTGCAAAAAGTTTGGCCTACTATCTTAATGCTCAAAGTAAACGATTTAAATCAAGTGCTTTTAGTGAAGAAAAAGAGTGGAGAGCTATTTATATTAACAATGATTTTGCAAATGAACAACGTATCAAAAATAAATTAAGAATGGTTGATTCTATTTTAACCCCTTACATCGAACTACATTTGTATAAAAAAAACTCAGCGAAAAATAAAATTCTTCCCATAAAAGAGATTATTATAGGTCCAAAAGTTGATGGGAAAAAAGCAGGTAAAAGTATCAACTTAATTTATAAAAATTTAGAAGTTAAATTGCCAAAAATAAAAGAGTCCAAAATCTCGCTACAGTAATATTTACTGTAGCAAATTTTAAACTTTAGACTTTAAATTAGAATTCTATTTCATAGCCATTGTTAATATTTTAGAAGTATGCTCTAAAGTGATATTGGCATTTTCACCAATTTTACTCATCCCATGTTTTTCTAAAGCAGTCACTACATTTGATATGACATCATTATCAATATCATAATGATTTAAATTTGTAGGAACTCCTACTTTTTCATATAAGTTTTCCATAGCAATAATAGTTGCAGTAGCATCATTTTTGATACCAAATACTGTCTCACCCAACTGAATTAGTTTTTCTTGTTTGTCTTCCATCATCACTCGTAAAAGTTGAGGCTGAACTACAGCCAAACTTCGTGCGTGATCAATACCATAAAATGCCGTTAATTCATGTCCAATACAATGTGTCGCCCAGTCTTGTGGAACACCTGCACCTATTAAACCATTTAAAGCTTGATTGGCAATCCACATTAAATTCTCACACCACTGTAAACTTCTTCTATCTTCCCAAGTATTGGCCAATTCAACCAATCCTTTTAATAGAGTCTCTGAATACCCATCTTGAACCAAACTGCTTGTTGGATAAGTAATATACTGCTCACAAGTATGTATAAATGCATCCACCAAACCATTTCCAAGTTGTCTATCAGATAAAGTACTCATGATACTTGGATCAAGTATGGCAAAAGTAGGAAACAAGAATCTTGAATCTAAAGAGCGTTTTTCATCTGTTGATTTTTTTGAAACCACAGCAAAACTATTTGATTCACTTCCAGTTGCTGGTAGAGTTAGAATTACTCCTAAAGGTAACGCTTCTTTAACCACTTTTGATCCATCTAAAAAGTCCCAGCCATCTCCTTCATAAAGTGCTGCTGCAACCAAATATTTACAGCCATCAATCACTGAGCCACCACCAACAGCTAAAACAAAATCAATTTTTTCTTTTTTGATAATATCAATGGCTTTATTCATTGTCTCAATAGTAGGATTGGGTTCAACTCCGTTAAATTCAAAAAGAGTATATCCTTCAAGTGCAGTTTTCACTTGATCATAAACCCCATTTGTTTTAATAGAGCCTCCCCCATAAACCATTAATATTTTTGTATCTTTATCTAAAAAACGAACCAAAGATTTTATTTTTCCAACACCAAATTGAATAACTGTTGGATTTTGATATGTAAATTTCAAACTATATCCTTTAAATTTTATAAATTTATTATAGAGTTATTTAATGATATTTCACATAGCAAATTAAACAAATTACATGATTATTCCTACAAATTCCAAGTATTTTAAAATTGTTGTAGAAATAAGCATGAATTTTATACTATTGTATATCTATTAAAAATCTAAAAACAGTATAATAAGACAAAGATACCAATAAGTAATACGGAAAAACATGAAAAAAGAAATTTTAATACAAGCAAATAAACTACTTCCAAAAGATGGCGGTTATGATACTTTTTTAGATGGGGTTAAATTATATAAAACAACATCTTATGGGCCAAGAGGTCCACTGCTTTATGACATCTGCCTTGTATTGGTTTTACAAGGAAAGAAAATTGGCTATTTAGGCAATAATACTTTAGAGTATAATTGCCATCAGTATCTGGTCATACCAACTATTTTACCATTTGAGTGTGAAACCTATGCTACAAAAGAAGAGCCTTTTATGTGTATGTTAATTTCTATTGATAAAAAAATCATGTATGAACTAATTGATTCTATGAGTAAACCTAAAAATCAAACTTGTACCAACTGTGAGTTAGGAGTCTTTTCAGATAATGTAACTGCTGATATTGAAGATATTACTTTAAGACTGCTAAACACTTTAGAATCAAAAGAAGAATCAAAAATCTTAGGTCCTCAGCTTTTACGAGAACTTTTTTATAGAATAATTAGAGGAGAACATGCTCATTTTTTACATAAAATGTTTTTAAATACCAATAATGAAGCCAAAATATCCAGATCCTTAAAAAATATTCATGATAATTATAGTGAACACTTAGATGTTCCCAATCTTGCAAGGGACGAAGATATGAGTGTATCTTCTTTTCATACCCACTTTAAAAAGATTACTTCCCATACACCAATACAATATATTAAAAAAATACGACTAAACAAAGCAAAAGATTTAATAGCAAGACATCGTTATCAGGTAAATGATACAGCTTATGAAGTGGGATATGAAAGTGTGGCTCAATTTAGTCGAGACTTTAAAACCTACTTTGGATATCCTCCAAAAGAGGCAAAACCTCTTTATGAAGAATATGTTATAAACTAATTATCTCATAGCCATGGTTAATATTTTTGAGCTATGTTCTAAAGTTATATTCGCATTTTCACCCAGTTTAATCATTCCATGATTTTCTAAAGCGTCCAGTACTTTTGGAACAGTATTAACATCCACCTCATAATCATTTAGGTTGGTTGTAATCCCTACTGTTTCATATACTTTTTCAATAGCAGAAATTACCGCTTTTGCATCTCCTTTGATACCAAATACGTTTTCACCCATTTGAAGAAGTTTGTCTTTTTTATCTTCAAACATCACTCTTAATAGTGAAGGTTGAACAACAGCTAGACTTCGGGCATGGTCTATTCCGTAAAAAGCCGTTAACTCATGCCCAATCATATGTGTCGCCCAATCTTGTGGAACACCAACACCTATCAGACCATTTAAAGCTTGATTTGCCATCCACATTAAATTCTCTTGCCACTGTTCATCTCTTCTGTTTTCCCAAGTATTGGCTAAATCAACCAAACCTTTTAATAAAACTTCAGAAAATCCTTCTTGCACCACTGCATTTGTTGAAGAAGTCAGATACTGTTCACAGGTATGTACAAAGGCATCTACCAAACCATTTGCAAGTTGTCTATCTGATAAAGTACTCATAGTTCTAGGGTCTAAAACTGCAAACTTAGGAAAAACTAGAGAAGAGTAAAAAAATCTTTTTTCATTGGTTTCCTTTTTAGATAAAACAGCAGCACTATTAGACTCACTTCCAGTTGCGGGTAATGTTAAAATTACACCCAAAGGTAAAGTTTTTTCAACTTCCTTTGTGCCATCTAAAAAGTCCCAACCATCACCTTCATACAAAGCAGCAGCCACTAAGTACTTACAGCCATCAACAACTGAACCACCACCAACAGCAAGTATAAAATCAATCTTCTTTTCAC
>MAAG01000138.1 GCA_002163065.1 Arcobacter sp. 31_11_sub10_T18 | reverse complement strand
GTGAAATATTGTCTTTATTATCTTGAACTAGATGGCTGGTTGTTTCATGCTTTTTTAGGTCAATACTTTTAAGCCGTGATATTTGAGCATCTAATAATTGAATAAAATACTTTTTATCTTTATATGATTTTTTACCATTGATTATTTTTTGTATACTTTGAATATAAAATTTTTGATTTAAAAGGTTGTCTCTTTTTAACTCATCCCTTTGAGCGGCAACTGTATTGTCATGTCTTAAATTGATACTAATCTTATTTTTTAAAAAATCATATTCATTTGAAAATTTCTCTTCATCAAAATAAACTTCAGTGTTACTGCTAATACTTTTTGTTATATTTTGTATTAGATTTTGTATGTTCTTAACTCGAGTATCTTCTTCATCACCAGATTTCTTTTCTAAAACCAATTGTTTCAACTTACTTAAATCATAAGGTTTGGTATTAGTATTTTGCATCTTAGATTGAAGACTACTTTGATTTTGTAGTTTCTGTTGATCAGTGATTTGTAAATTGACAACATCTGATTGAAGAGTTAATGATGAAAGACAAAGTATAATAAAAAGTTTTAGTTTAAAAAGAGAATGTTTGATAATAAATCCTTATTCAATTATTTATAATTATGGAAAAGTAAATTATATCAAAAGATTATTTTATTTGTATTATTTGAACTGTTCATATAATTAATTCAAAGTATAGAACCTATCAACCTTTTGTGGTATGAACAAATACTCCGTTAAAATCAAGGGGCGGTTCTGCTATATAATGTTCACATCTACTAATATAAGTATCATATATTTTTAGATTTTTCTTGTCTTCCCAAGTATTCACCTCTTTAAATATAGCTAAAGCTTTTACAAAATTTGAAGTTCTATATAAAGCAACTGCTTCATTGAAAAGATCAATTTCTTCTTTTAACCTTCCTTCTAATTCTCCAAAACTATATACTTCAAAAATCTCAACAGGATGGGTTTGTCCTTTTACAGTTACAAAATCAAGGTTTCTCATTTGATAAGTATTTTTCAAACCTTTTTTCAAGAACTCAGAGATAATTATTCTTGCCCCATAACTTTTACAAAGAGATTCAAGTCGAGCTCCAAGGTTAATGGCATCCCCAATACACGTATAATCACTTCTTTGTTCACTACCCATTTCGCCAACAGTAGCAACACCTGTGTTTAGACCAATGCCTATGTCAACATAGGGCAGACCTTGTTCTTTAAATGTTTTATTTAAGGGTACTAAGTGCTCAATTTGCCGAATGGTTGCTGTTAAGGCTTTATCTTGATGGTTTTCAATATTTCCAGGAGCATTCCAATAAGCCATAATCGCATCCCCAATGTACTTATCAACTGTACCTTTTTCTTCAATAATAATATTGGTCATAGGTGTCATATACATATTTAAAAAATCAATAAGCGCTCTAGCATTTGGCATGCCTTCGGAGATGTTGGTAAAGCCTCGAACATCAGAGAACATGATGGTGATTTCTTTATCCATAGCATCAAAACCACCCTCATCAATATTTTTAAGCAGGGAGTCCATAACTTCTTTTGATACTTTGCTGGCAAATTTTCGCTTAATTGCTTCTTCTTTTTTAATTTCAAAAAAGTAATCCATCAAAGTAGTATTAATAACCGCAAGTAAAATTGCAAATAATGGGAAAATTATATTTAATACAATTCCTTCAGTAAAAAGTGAATAATACGCAAGATACCCCTCTCCTAAAATAAAAGAAATACCAATAACAGGATTAAACCAAAAGAGCGTATAAGTAACAAAAAAAGTCACCAAAATACTTACTGCCAAAATATTCATAAGATTAATAGTATCAACCCCTGATGGTTTGGTAATAAAATCTTCTGTTAAAATATTATCAATTAAATTTGCATGAACTTCAACCCCTGGAAAAACCGACTCAAAAGGTGTAGCTCTTAAATCAAGTAAGCCAGCTGCGCTAGTACCCACTAAAACAATTTTTCCTGCAATATCTTCCTTGTTGAAATCATTATTATAAATATCAACAGCGGAGAGATATTTAAATGTTTTCTCTTTTCCTCTAAAATTAACAATTGCTCGTCCATGCCTATCTGTTGGAATATCAAAATCCCCAATAGAGATACCCTCAACTCCATTCTCATTGTAATGTACAAATACTCTTTCAATACCAGAAGATGCTCTTACAATTTCAAGAGCAAGAGAAGGGAATAGTTGTCCTTCATATCGAATCACCAAAGGAACACTTCTAATAATTCCAGATGGATCTGGCACGTTATTGAAAAAACCACTTGAATAGGCATTGTCTTGTAATATTGGGATATTAAGAATAGTACCCTTAGCATTTAAAATATAATCTTCACCTATTAATTTACCATTATCATCACGTGCTACACCTTTTTCAATATAACTGGCTGGAATTTCAGGTGGTTTGGTGACGATATATTCTTCATCTTCTAATTGGAATTGATACCCTAAGATTGTGGGTGTATTAACAACTATATTGGCAAATATTTCATCATAATTAGGAATATTCTCGGCTTGAATATTAAGTTCTTTTAAGACTTTGTGGGGAGAGCTATTATCATATTCAGCAAAAACAATATCAAAACCAATAACTGCAGCTTCACTTACAGCTAGATTTTCTAACATTTGGGCAACTTTGTTTCTACTCCAAGGCCACTGGCCCAGCTTAGATAAGGATTTTTCGTCAATGTCAATAATAACAACTTGACCAGACTGGGGTTCTTCACCCCTTACAATAAATAAAAAATCACGAATTCTATTATCCAAACTCTCTAAAGATTGAGGAAAATAAATATAGATAGATATCATCATACCTGCACTAAGACATGCAGCAAAAAGATATAAAAAGAATTTTTTTAAACGTTTTTTTATATCTTTTATTGTCATTTTAGACTCTTATTTGAGGTTTTCTTTTTCGAAGAAATAATTAGTAGCTTCAACAAAACCATTTACACTACCACAGTCGAATCGCTTTCCTTTAAATTTATACGCTAAAACCATACCATTTTTAGCTTGTTCAAGTAATGCATCTGTAATTTGTATTTCTCCGCCTTTTCCAGGTTTGGTTTTCTTTATAATATCAAAGATATCAGGTGTCAAAATATATCGTCCTATAATTGCTAAATTTGAAGGAGCGTCTTTTGGATCTGGTTTTTCAACCATATCATCAATTTTATACAATCCATCTTCGATTTCATGTCCTGAAATAACTCCATATTTATTGGTATCTGACTTTGGTATTTCTTCAATGGCTACGATTGAGCATTTATATTTGTTATACAACTCAACCATTTGAGTTAAAACACTTCCCTCACTACCAATATTATCACATAAATCATCAGCTAATATAACTGCAAAAGCTTCGTTACCAATTAATGTTTCACCCGTTAAAATGGCATGCCCAAGACCTTTCATTTCAACTTGTCTTGTATAGGAGAATGTACAATTTTCAATTACATCTCTAATTTCAGTTAAATAATGTTCTTTACTGGTACCTTTGATTTGATGTTCCAATTCATATGAAATATCAAAGTGATCTTCAATGGCTCTTTTACCACGTCCTGTTACTATTGCCATTGTTTCCATATTTGCACTAATTGCCTCTTCAACTCCATATTGAATCAAAGGCTTAGTAAGTACAGGTAACATTTCTTTTGGCATCGCTTTAGTTGCTGGTAAAAATCTTGTACCATATCCAGCAGCTGGGAATAAACACTTTTTAATCATTAAATCTCCAAAACTTTATTAAATATTAGCTATTATACCAAATCAAAATTAAAACATATAATTATTGTTTATATTATAATGTTAATACAAATAAAATATTTCAAAGGATTTACACTATGTTATTAGGCGTAAATATTGACCACATTGCAGTACTAAGAGAAGCTCGAAAAATAAATGATCCAAGCCCACTTGATGCAGTTGGGATTTGTAAACAAAGTGGTGCCAATCAGATTACCATTCACTTAAGAGAAGACAGACGTCATATTCATGATAATGATGCAAAGCAGATAATAGAGCAATCTGCCCTACCAGTAAACCTGGAGTGTTCAATTAACAGTGAAATTGTTGATATTGTGTGTTCTTTTAAACCACATCGAGCAACTCTGGTTCCTGAAAATAGAGCTGAAGTTACAACTGAAGGTGGTTTGGATGTTAAAGGAAATTTTGAACAACTGAAAAAAGTCATTAGCAAATTACATGAAAATGAAATTGAAGTTTCTTTATTTATTGATCCAAATGAAGAAGTTATTAATTTGTGTAAAGAGTTAAATGTTGAATGGGTAGAATTGCATACGGGAAGTTTTGCTAATATTTATGCCATGTTATTTTCAGGTCTTTCAAATACTCATCACAGTATCAAGGAATTAGAACTTCCAAGAAAAGAATTGTCCACTTTACTTGATATTAGTGTTCAAGATATCAAGGACGCTTCTAATCATGCCAACTCAATTGGATTAAAAGTGGCAGCTGGTCATGGCTTAAATTATCAAAACACACCACATATGACTGCAATTTCAACCATTGAAGAACTAAATATTGGTCAAAGTATTATTGCTCGATCTGTGTTCACTGGATTAGAACGTGCAATAATAGAAATGAAAGAACTCGTATCAAAATAATGTCTAAAGAATTTAAAAAAAATAAAATTGCAATTAGTGTTGGAGATATGAATGGTATTGGTATTGAGCTTGCACTAAAAACCCATACGACAATCAAAGAATTATGTACTCCAATTTATTGTATCAATAAAAAGTTGTTAAAAAAAGCAGCTTTAAAATTAAAAATTAAAGTACCCAAAGATTTTAAAATTCATGATACTCAAGGAGATTTTAAAATTAAAAGTGGGCAAGTATCAAAGAAAAGTGGGCAATTTTCATATGATTCTTTTATGGATGCGATTACATTAACCAAAAACAAACAAACACAAGCCTTAGTAACCTTGCCAATAAACAAAGAAGCGTGGAGTAAAGCGGGGATTACCTATAAAGGCCACACCGAAGTATTAAGAGACCATTTTAAACAAAATGCCATCATGATGCTTGGATGTTCAAAAATGTTTGTGGCTTTATATACAGAACATATTGCATTAAAAGAAGTTCCAAAAAAAATCAAAAGCAAACAACTTACTCAATTTCTAATTGAT
>MAAG01000114.1:4405-5137 GCA_002163065.1 Arcobacter sp. 31_11_sub10_T18 | reverse complement strand
AATATAAAATTATGTTTTCAGGGGTTGGGAAAATTGATGATGAAATCAGAACAGCCTTAGAACTGGGAATTTTAATGCTCAATGTTGAATCTTATGCTGAACTTGAAAGAATAGAAGTTATTGCAAAAGAACTTGATACTGTTGCTAGAATTTCTGTTAGAGTTAATCCAAATATAGATCCAAAAACACATCCTTATATCTCTACAGGATTACATGAAAATAAATTCGGAGTTGATATTGATACAGCAAAACGAATTTATATCAAATGTAAAAACTCGGATAATTTAGATCCTCAGGGAATTCACTTACATATTGGTAGCCAGTTAACACAATTAAAACCAATAACAGAATCTGTGGTTATTGTTGCAGATTTAGTACGAAATTTACATGCTTTAGATATAGAATTAAAGTTCTTTGACATTGGTGGTGGATTAGGTATTGTATATGATGATGAAGTTTTAATTGATACCAATGAATATGCTCAAGCAGTATTAAAAGCACTTTTTGGTTTGGATATCACAATCATTTGTGAACCTGGTCGATCAATGGTTGGTAACAGTGGAACATTTGTTACCAAAGTATTATATGAAAAAATCAATGGTGACAAAAGATTTGTAATTGTTGATGGGGCGATGAATGATTTAATTAGACCCGCATTATACAATGCTTATCACAGTGTGGAAGTCCTGGAAAAAAGCGAAAATGCAAGTGATTGTAATTTAGTGGGTCCTA
>MAAG01000114.1:2403-4267 GCA_002163065.1 Arcobacter sp. 31_11_sub10_T18 | reverse complement strand
AAGTTGCATTAGTAGATGGTGAGGATAGATTAATTAGAAGAAGAGAAACTTTTGATGATTTAATTGCCCATGAAGAAGAGTTTTTAAAATAATATTTACGTGTATGCAAATAGGGAAAAAATATGAATGAAACTGGATTAACCGAATTAAGAGACAAATTAGACTCTATTGATAATCAAGTCTTAGAACTAATAAATGAGAGAATGGATATTGTTCATCAAGTGGGAGTTTTAAAAGCTCAAAGTGGTGGAGCAATTTATCGACCTGAACGTGAGCGGGCTATTGTTGATAGACTGGATGGTTTAAATGCAGGTAAGTTAAATAGAGAAGCTATTGAAGCACTTTTTTTAGAAATTTTTGCCATATCAAGAAATTTAGAACTTCCAGAAAATATTGCCTATTTAGGACCTGAGGGAAGTTTTACTCATCAAGCTGCAGAGAGCAGGTTTGGTGCTATGAGTGCCTATTTACCAATTGGGTCAATAACAGGTGTTTTTAGAGAAGTATCCAGTGGAAAAGCTAGGTTTGGTGTTATTCCAATAGAAAACTCATCCAATGGAATTGTTAGTGATACTATTAATTGTTTAAGTTCATACGACGTAAAAGTTATTGCAGAAGTAGTTATTGATATTCACCATACACTAGCAACTACCTGTGAAAATATACAAGATATAAAATCTATTTATTCAAAAGATATTGCTTTTGAACAATGTCACAGGTTTTTAGCAAATGTGGGACTTGATGAAGTAGAGCATATTCCAGTTGAGTCAACTGCAAAAGCTGCAAAATATGCCTTGCAAAATAAAAATTCTGCTGCCATTTGTTCTCATGTTGCCGCTAAAATATATAACCTTCCAATATTATTCAATGATATAGAAGATAAAGATAACAATAGAACTAGATTTTTTATTGTGAGTAATTTTGAAAATGGACAAAGTGGGAACGATAAAACATCAATCTTAGCCAAACTTCCAAACACACCCGGAGCATTAGTTGAATTTTTAACAGATTTTGATAAGTCTGGACTCAATTTAACTAAGATAAAATCTCATATTGTTGAAGGTGATTCAATATTTTTTATTGATTTTGACGGACATAGAGACGACTCAAATGTTAAAGAGGTTCTCAATAAACATGCTGATTCTATTAAGTATTTAGGCTCATATGTTAAAGAAATAGATGATATTTAAGGATTAGTATGGAATTTAATACAGTATTAGACAATGTAAAAGTATATGAAGCGGGTAAACCAATAGAATTGGTCGTTCGTGAGTATGGTGTAGATACAAAAGATATCATAAAATTAGCATCCAACGAAAATCCTTATGGAACATCTCCTAAAGTTGTTTCAAAAATCCAGGAATTAGCATGTAATATGTTTATGTATCCTGATGATTCAATGTATGAACTCAAAGAAGCCTTAGCAAATAAGTTTGAAGTTCAAAGTTCAAATATCATTGTAGGTGCTGGAAGTGATCAAATATTAGATTTTTGTGTGAAAGCTAAATGTGGTGAAGGTTCAAAGATTCTTATGAGTAAAACGACCTTTGCCATGTATGAAATTTACGGTAGACAAGCGGGTGCTACTATCATTAAAACTGCTGATGATGAACATAACTTAGCACAATTTAGAGACTTGTATAAAGAACATGGAGCTGATGTTATCTTTTTATGTTTACCTAATAATCCTTTGGGTGAATGCTTAGATAAAGAAGATGTTTATGCATTTTTAGATGAAATTGATTCAAATACTTTGGTTGTAGTTGATGGGGCTTATCAAGAATATGCAAGTTTCAAAGATGAGAAAAAACATATTTCAGCGTCAAATTTAATCTCAAAATATCCCAATGCTATTTATCTTGGA
>MAAG01000114.1:470-2307 GCA_002163065.1 Arcobacter sp. 31_11_sub10_T18 | reverse complement strand
TTTAATATTACTAATTTATCTTTAGCCGCAGCCATTGAAGCCTTAAAAGATGAACCTTTTGTTCAAAACTCAATTTCAAAAAACTTTGAAGAAATGACTCGTTATGAAGAATATGCAAATAAAAGAGGATTTTCATATATTCCATCATATACCAATTTTATTACTTTAAAATTTGAAGATAAGTTTATTGCATCTGAAGTTGCTCAAGCTCTTTTGGAGCGAGGAGTAATCATTCGAGATTTAACTGGGTATGGTGTAAATGCTATTCGAATTACCATTGGATCAAATGAACAAAATACAAAAGTGTTTAAAGTTCTTGAAGAAGTTTTAAACGCATTGGAAAATAACGAAAATTTATAATAAAGCACAATAATGAATATTAAAAATAAAAATACCGAAGAATTAAAAGCTTTATCAAGTGATATTAGAAGTAGAATTATTGATGTAGTGAGCCGAAATGGTGGACATTTTAGCTCAACACTGGGTGCAGTTGAACTCACTCTAGGAATGCATTATGTTTTTGATATCAATAAAGATCCTTTTATTTTTGACGTTTCCCACCAGTGTTACCCTCATAAACTCTTAACAGGACGTTGGGATAGTTTTGAAAGTATACGGCAATTTGATGGGGTATGTGGATTTACCAAACCAAAAGAAAGTGAATTTGATTATTTCGTAGCTGGACACAGTTCCACTTCTATTTCTCTTGGGGTGGGTGCAGCAAAAGCCATTGCTTTAAGAGGTGATAACAGAGTCCCCATTATTATGATTGGTGATGGTTCTATGAGTGCTGGAATGGTATATGAAGCTCTAAATGAATTGGGGGATAAAAAATACCCTATGGTTATTATTTTAAATGATAATGAAATGAGTATTGCTAAACCTATTGGTGCGATTTCAAAACATTTAAGTAAACTTCTAGCTGGAAAATTTTATCAAGGTTTTAGAGAAAAAGTTGATAAAGTATTAACCAACTATTTTCCTGATGGTTCAACATATATTGCAAAAAAAATGGAAGAGAGTTTAAAACTCATTACTCCTGGAATCATTTTTGAAGAAATGGGTATAGATTATATTGGTCCCATTGATGGGCATAATATTGAAGAAGTAATCGATACCTTGCAACTTGCAAAAGGAATGGGAAAACCTGTAATTGTTCATGCTAGAACAGTTAAAGGTAAAGGTTATGAAATAGCTGAAGGTCAACATGAACATTGGCATGGAGTTGGACCTTTTGATACCCAAACAGGTGTTTTCAAGAAAAAAGCCTCTGCAAAAGCAGCAACGGCAGTTTTTGCTGATGCCTTACTTGAACTTGCTAGAAAGAAAAAAAATGTAGTGGGTGTAACTGCTGCGATGCCTAGTGGAACTGGAATCAATAAATTAATGGAAGAATTTCCAGACAGGTTTTGGGATGTTGCTATTGCTGAACAACATGCAGTTACGTCAATGGCTGCTATGGCAAAAGAAGGTTTTAAACCTTTTATTACCATATACTCAACTTTTTTGCAAAGAGGGTTTGATCAAATAATACATGATGTATGTATTATGGATTTGCCTGTAGTATTTTGTATTGATCGAGCTGGTATTGTTGGAAATGATGGTGAAACACATCAAGGTGCTTTTGATATTTCTTTTTTACGACTGATTCCAAATATGATTCTTTGTGCGCCAAGAGATAATAAAACGTTAGAATATGCTCTTGATTATGGATATGAATGTACGAGTCCATGTGCTATTAGATATCCAAGAGGTTCTTTTGCTGAACTTGAATATGAATCAAGTTCTTTTGAAAAGGGTAAAGGTGAACTATTAAAAGAAAGTTCCTCTCATAAGC
>MAAG01000114.1:0-452 GCA_002163065.1 Arcobacter sp. 31_11_sub10_T18 | reverse complement strand
CAGGTGTTTCAAGAGCCATTAAAACCGAACAATTACATGAAGAAGATTTGGCAATTTTGGATTTAAGATTTGTTAAACCTTTAGATGAAGCTCTTTTAAAAGAATTGGCAATAAAATATACCAAATGGTATGTGTTTTCTGACTCATCTTATAAAGGTGGAGTAGCATCTGCATTGTTAGAATTTGTAAGTGTAAATAACATAAATGTTCAAATAATATCTTTTGAATATGGTGATGCTTTTATAGAACATGGAGATACGAAGATAGTGGAAGAGGATTTAGGTCTACTTCCTTCTCAATTAGTAAAAAAAATATAAAAGTCATCTTTTATTAAATCTCTACGTTAAGATAAAGTTTAAAAATACTCATGTACTTAAACGTACACTGCGTTTTTAAAACTTCACCTTGCCTTGATCTTTAAAAAATATGACTTTTAAAGTCTGAATTTTTAA
>MAAG01000124.1 GCA_002163065.1 Arcobacter sp. 31_11_sub10_T18 | reverse complement strand
AATAAAAAAATGCTAAATTGTACAATAATGCACAAAACATAATTCCATATGCCAAGCCAAAAATAAGTTTTTCGTTCCTAAAAATATATTCATATTCCATTTGGGTAAAGATATCAAGTTGCAACAGAGGCAGTGAATTTTTATAATCTAAATCAAGAATAATTTCAGAAGCAGATAAACTATTTAATTCATAAATAAGTAAATCATCCTTAAGTATATAATCCATACTAGAAGACTTTACATATTCTTTCGATACTTTTAATCTTAAGTAATATTTTTGCTCTTTTAAAATTTTAGGATTAAGTAAGATTTTTGCTTTAAAAATCCGCTTATCAAAATCTTCAATATTTTTTATACTTGTATAGGTATCATTTTGAGTAGAGACTAAAAAATCTGATATCAAAGATTCTCTTATACCTGTGGAATTTGCATAAAGGTTTATGATAAGTGTAAAAAAGATAATCCATATTTTCATTACGTTGTATATACCCCAATTTGATATCCAATACCCGATACATTTTTAATACTACTTTTAGATATTTTTTTTCGCAACTCTTTAATAATAGCTCTTAATGCATCTTCACTCATTTGAGCATCCCAAATATAATTGCTAAATTCACTGTATTTTACCGCTCTATTAAAATTACATACTAATAACTCTAAGGTTAATAGCTCTTTTTTGGTTAAAGAAACTTGTTCGTCCTTACAAAAGAGGGTTTTATTAAAAATATCAAAAGTAAAGTTGCCATCTATTTTAAAAATACTACTGTTTTCTTTTAAATCCACCAGACAGGTTTTTAAAACAGGCAATATTTTATCAGCAGTTATTGGTTTAATAAGGTATTTTACCAATCCTAAGTCAATGGCTTGTAATAAATAAGAAGTTTCTAAAAAAGCTGTTGCCACAATAATCCTTGTAGAACTATCTGTTTCTCTAATTTTTCGAACCATTTCTAGCCCATTTAACTTGGGCATCTTGATATCTGTGATTATAATATCGGGATTGATTTTAGTATATACTTCAAAGCCTTCAATACCAT
>MAAG01000098.1 GCA_002163065.1 Arcobacter sp. 31_11_sub10_T18 | reverse complement strand
TCTCTTGATTTACTTGCCAAGGAGGCATTTTCTTGTGTTTGAGAGTCTATGCTAATCACGGCATCACTGATTTGTTCTATTTTACTTTTTTGTTCTTTACTGATATCAGCAATTATCTTTATATGATCTAATGTCTTCGAAACATTTTCATTTAGTTTTGCATATCCTGCTATCATTTTATCTGCAATTACTTTGCCGCTATTTGCCTTTACTGTTGCATTTTCTACTAACGTCTTTATTTCATCGGCAACTTCAGTGCTTCTTGCGGCTAAGTTTCGTACTTCTCCCGCTACCACCGCAAATCCTTTTCCCTGCTCTCCTGCTGTTGCTGCCTCAACTGCAGCATTTAAAGATAAAATATTTGTTTGAAATGCAATCTGATTAATTAAACTTATTGCTTTATTTATTGATTCCACTTCTTCATTGATCTCATCCATGGCAATATTAGTTTGTTTTGATAATTCTTGTCCTTCATTGGTTGAGAGGGAAAGCATATTTATATACTCAGACATTTCTATTATACTTTTATTACTACCCACAATATTATCGGTGGTATCTTTAAGTGCAGCGGAAGTTTGTTCTAAACTAACTGCGGTTTCACTTGATGTAATACTTAAAGAATCAACATTTGAAAGTAGCTCATCTGAACTTTTTTGCAGTTCCATACCACTTTGTTGATTATCCACCAACATTTCATTGATAACATTCGCCAATGAGTTTAGTCCTTCTGAGGCTTTACCTGTGGGATTGTCGATTCGATGTGAGAAGTTTAGTTTTTGAAACTCTTGAAGTGCATCTCGAATTTCTACTAAATCGTGGCACACATCCTTTGATAGTGCAGTTAACATTTCATTGAAAATTTCTTTTAATTCTTTTAAACTCTCATTTGAAGTTGTTTTTTGAATTTGTTGTTTTAATTTTCCTTCTTTTACTAAGTTTGCAACACTTTTAACGTCATCTATTAATAGTTGATCTTCTTCCATAAGAGATTGTGTTTTAACAATATTGTCATTGATAGCTTTTGCCATTTCTCCAATTTCATCTTTGGAGTTTATTTCAATTTTTCTTACCT
>MAAG01000064.1:728-5311 GCA_002163065.1 Arcobacter sp. 31_11_sub10_T18 | reverse complement strand
TAATAGGTGAATCTTCAGCAAATGTCATAACCAAAAGAGACACATGCCAACTGTGTTCTGCTGAGTTTTCATATCGATTCAGGCCTACGGGTTTACCTTTTCTCAATATTGCTTTTAACTTGTCTAGTTCCATTATAAAGTCAATCTTTTTTATCATGTCTTGCATTGTAATTCCTATATATTATAAACTAATAGTATTTTATTTATATTGTACACTTTCAATTATTAACTCTACAGATGAATTATATATTTCAAAACATTGACAATGTCATTTTTCAGCGATAATGTTTTGTTAGAGTAACTTATATATTTGTGATTTAAACAAAGTACAAGACTTCTATATATTATTCTACATTAATACTACATGATCAAGATATAATTTAATTAGTTTGTATATTATAAGGGAAGATAATAATGAATACCAAAATTCATCACAACTTTACAGCATTATATGTTGGTAATGATTACGATACTAAAAAAAATACTATAGATATGTTACGTGATCTGTTGTCAAATATTGTTTGTGCAAAGAATGCACAAGAAGGTTTGGAAAAATATAATTTTTTAAGTGATGTCGATTTAATTATCGCGGACATTGATTCTTCTAAGAAACATGACTTGAATAATATGTTGAAAGAAATTAGAAAAACAGATAAAAAAGTACTAATAGTCATTCTATCAGAGTATTCCAACACACAATATTTATTAGAAACAATAAAAATTGGGATACACCACTATATGTTAAAACCATATACACTAACTCAATTAAAAGAATCGATCCAAGAAGTCATTGAATATCATTACAATGATTTTCAAACAATAAAACTAAACAATGATTTTGTATGGAATCATTCTAATTGTTCATTAACATATAAGGATGAATTAATAAAGTTAACAAAAAACGAACTAAAACTAATTGACTTTTTAATTTCTTCTAATCAAAGCATTAAGAACAGTCAATCAATAGAAAACTTTATATTTGAAGACCTTCTATCCAATAATAAAAGAATCAGGAATTTAATTTCAAGACTAAATAGTAAGTTTCAAAACAATTTGATTGAGTCGATTTATGCACAAGGCTATAAAATACAAAAATGTGGCTAATTATTTAAATTCGTGATAACTATCCCTATTTAATTTTGCAGCGCTTAAACAATAATGTGATTTATCCAAAATTATTCCTGATTTTCCAAAGGATACTGCGATTGTAAAACTTACAATATGTCGTTCATCTTCAAAATAAACTTCTATATCCTTGATTTTATTTACAAGTTCCTTATACTCATCATTCTCTCCCACAATGATACCTAGTCTGGGTCCAGTTAACTTATATAATTTGTTAATACTTTTTAATTGGTCTACAATTAAATTAAAATACTGATTACTTATTTTATATGGATAAGTATTACTTATGTTAATCAAACTATCAATATATAATTCAATAAAAACAATATCATTTTGACGTGTTTTTAAATCATTTTGTAACTTACTTAAATTTGGAAGTTTTGTTGTTTCATCAGTGTAAGTTGGAATACTTTTAATATAACTGTTAAGAATATTGTTCATGTTATTTTCTATATATTCTTTGTTATTTGAGTACAGGATATTAAATATATTTTCATATGCTTTTGAATAATAAAAAGTTAATTTATATTCATCGTTTAATTTAATAAACAAATGCTCATAACCAATATCATCAACTTCATAAGCAACATGGTTTTCCTTTTCTATATTTACAATAACCAAACCATAAAAAAGGTTTTTAGTAAAAATGTCATCCAACAATTCATTTATTTGTTGATAATCAGCAACCTCATTGTTCAATATTTGATTAATAAGTAGTGTGATTTTTTGATTTATTTCTGATTTAATCCCAAATTCTCTGTTATTTAAAAAATGAGTTACATTTTTTCTCCCTATTAAAATCAAATCATCATTATTCATTAAATCTTTATTTTTAATATTTTGGAGGAAATAAGAAGCATAATTTTTCAATATTCTATTATCAATATTTTTATATTCACTATTCAACAATGTATAATCATCTATACTTGTAAACAAGGAATAGTATTCTTGAGACAAAAGATTATATTTTTTTTCTTCTGATTTTGAATAATAAAGTGCTAAACTTAGGTAAATTTTTGAGTACATACCTATTAGATGTGATGCAGATTTATTCTCTTCCACATAATTAACTATTTCTTTGATATATATATTGTTGCTAATACTTATGTCTAATTCCACATATAAATGAATGATTCTGTCAATAATTTTTAATTTATAAAACTCATGATAATCATTATTTAGTTGTGGCATGGATACTAAAGCTTTTAAAATACCTTCAAGTTTATCTTTTGTTAAACTATTATCAAATAAAACGATATTATGGATAATCATCATGGTAGAACTACAAAATATATTATCTTTAATAAATTCATCTATAATTTTTTCATAGGAACCATCTATTATCTTATTTGTTGAATTATTATAAATATATAAATAGTTATTTAAGAGATGCATTTTAAACTTTACATATGAAATATTTTCTATATCATATTTATGAGAAGAACAACTATTATAAGAAACAATCAAGTTTAATAAAAACGCATTTTTATCTAAATCAATTGTATGCATTTTATTTTGAAGTTTTAACATAAGCGTTAAAATAAGGGTAGTACTTCTATCCAAAAATGTAATATAATATCCATTTTCTAAACCCATGTCATTTTTATGAAAACGTAATAGTTTATACCCATCTATAAGTTTTTTTAACATAAAACTATATTCCTGAATAATATAGTTCACATTTTTATTTTCAACATTCATATATGGAATATAAGAGAAATATAATAGGAATTTTCCGAGAATATTGTTGAGTTTATTTAAGTTATCGCTGTCCAGTTTAATCTTTGATTTAAGACTTGATATTGATTCTATCATGCAATCAACAATCTCTGACACACTTTTTCTTCTTTGTACATCTAATGAATTAATTATGCACAACTCATTAAAAACTTCAAAAAGGGTTAAATATCCTTGAAAAACCAATTCAAATTCATCGAGATCTTTTTGTTGATGGGAAACACTTAAAGTTTTTTCATAATATTTAAAAAGTTTTGTTATATTTTCTGTAGAATAGAAATTATAATGTGTAAATATTTCATATTTTCTACCCATTGATAATAAATTTATAATGATAAAGATTTCTTTATAGACAATAATTGAATCATCATTAATAACACTTCTCATTCTTTGTTTAATAAACGTCAATAAAAACAATCTAAAACCAACATTATTTTGTATTAAAAATGATATATCATGTGGTATATTTTTATTATTTACATAAAGTTCAATAATATATTCTACTAAGACCTCATTGTCTATTTCTACAGTATGTATGGGTGATTTACTTGAATTTTTTATTTCATATTTATCAATAATATTTTTAACTTCGAAAATATCACTATTTAATACATTTACATTTTTTACATTTAAATTTGTTAATAATTCTTGATCAATATTTAACATGACAATTTACCTTTTAGCGTTCATGAAATGAATTTTGTTTTGTTTTTAATATGGGTTTTAATAAAAAATCTAATATCGTTTTTTTGCCCGTAACTATATCAACACTAGCCACCATACCTGGAATAATAGGTAATGATTCACCACCTTTTTCAAGATAGTTTTTATTGGTTTTTACTACCACTTTGTAATAACTCGCCTGATCTTTACTGTCTTTATCTATGATACTATCTGCAGATATTTCTACAATCTTCCCCTCTAGTCCTCCATAAATAGAGAAATCATAAGCGGTTATCTTTACGATTGCTTTTTGTTTTGGATTGATAAAGGCTATATCTTTTGGTGATATTTTTGCCTCGACCAGTAATACCTCACTTTGAGGAACGATTTCAATCAAGTCCATTCCTGATCGTACAACTCCCCCAATGGTATTGATATTGATCTGTTTAATGATTCCATTAACAGGCGAATAAAGCGTTGTTTTTGCAACTTTATCTCTATCTGCAACTAATTTAGATTTTAATTTTTTCACTTCAGTATTTATTTTCTGCAATTCATTGAAGGCTTCAGCTCTGAATATTTTTGATTTTTCAACTATTCTATTTCTTGCTTCTATTATGGCAAACTTAGCTCTTGGAATTGATAGTACAGTACTCGTTATTTCTCCCTCAATTTGATTAAGTTCTTTATTGATTCTGATGAGTTCAACTTTTGACTGAGCTTTTCTTTTTACAAGTTTTTCAATAGTCTTTTTTTCTTCTTTTACAAATACAATACTTTTTTTAAGTTGTTCTTTTTTACTTTTTAGTTCAATGAGTTCTTGTTCTTTTTGTTTTAATTGAATACGAAAAATATTAGTTGTACTTTTTAATTCATCAATTCTGGATAAAAAAAGTCTATAATCTGCTTTGAAAAACTCACCAACAGATTCTTTAACGTTTTTGGGAATCTTTAATTTTGGATTTCTCTTATTTATATTTATCAAAGATTCAGCTTCTAGTCTTATTTTTGTCACCAATAAGTGATGATATGTCTGTCTGTTTTCTTCAAGTGAGGCT
>MAAG01000064.1:0-589 GCA_002163065.1 Arcobacter sp. 31_11_sub10_T18 | reverse complement strand
CTCCACGAGCCAATTCATCTATTTCAGATATATAGGCCCAATAAATTGCACCCGAAATAAAAGTGATTAGAACTAAAAATAACAATATTGCTTTAAAACCTACATTTGCATTTTCTTGTGCATACAAAGTATCTACAAACTTAACATCATTTTTCATTATTTACTTTTCTTTTTTTGTTTATCTGTTGTTTATGAGAGAAGGAACCTATAATTTTACTTTTTGGACCATCTGCTATTATTTTTCCATCATCTACAACAATTAATCTATCTACTAAAGATAGTATAGATGGTCTATGTGTGATGATTATTACTGTTTTATTTTCAATTACTTGTGCCAAATTATTTTTGAAATTCTCTTCAGATAAATCATCCATCATATTGGTTGGTTCATCAAGTACAAGTATATTTGGATTGGATAATATTGCTCGTGCTAGTGTGACTGCTTGTCTCTCACCACCACTTAACCCTTCACCTCGCTCCCCAACTAACAAATCATATCCCGCTTCATGTTTGCCTAAGAAGTTGTGAACACCTGCTATTTTTGATGCATTGAGTATTTCTTCATCTGTTGAGTACTGTTCACCTATAG
>MAAG01000017.1:542-5268 GCA_002163065.1 Arcobacter sp. 31_11_sub10_T18 | reverse complement strand
TTAACTCATATTTAGTATTCTTATCTATAATAGCCCATGAATAAAAAACAAGTAACATTAAAAACAATAGAGGAAATAGAAGTAAGTAATGATTATTTAGATTTCCATTCACGATATTATAGTTATTCCAAAATTGATTCTTTACCCAATACAAAACTCGTCAGCTATACTAATTCAGTATCAAAATTATTAAATATGCAAATAGATGAAGACAATGATGAAAAGCTGGTGAAACTACTTAATGGTGAGCTTTTATTAAAAAACTCAAAACCCTATTCAATGGTTTATGCTGGACATCAGTTTGGACATTTTGTTCCCCAACTAGGAGATGGAAGAGCCATCAACCTGGGATGCATTAATGGTTGGCATTTACAACTCAAAGGTGCAGGGCTTACTAAGTACTCACGTCAAGGAGATGGAAAAGCAGTACTTAGATCTTCTATTAGAGAATATTTGATGAGTGAAGCTATGTATGGTTTAAATATACCAACTACTAGAGCTTTGGCAATTATCACCTCAGATGAACCTGTGTATAGAGAAAAAGTGGAAACTGCTTCTATTGTATTGCGAGTTTCAAAATCATGGGTACGTTTTGGAACTTTTGAATACTTTTATCAAAGTCAAGATAAACAGAGTTTAATGGAACTTGCAGATTTTGTTATTGCTGAAAATTTTTCTCATTTAAAAGATGTTGAAGATAAGTATGAAAAACTTTATTTTGAAATTGTAGATAAAACAGCTTATCTAGTAGCCATGTGGCAGGCATATGGTTTTATGCATGGGGTTATGAATACAGACAACATGAGTGTTGCTGGATTTACCATTGATTATGGACCCTATGCATTTATGGACAATTTTGATGTGAACAATATTTGTAATCACACTGATTACGAAGGGCGTTATTCTTATGCCAATCAACCTCGTGTTGCACAATGGAACCTTGACTCACTTGCAACGTGTTTCTCAGCTTTATGTGATGAGAAAAAACTCGTAGAATATCTGGATAGTTTTTTACATATGCAAGATAATGAATACTTAAAAATTATGCAAAAAAAACTGGGACTCTCCCATGAGTTAAGTTCAGATTCCAATAGAGAGTTGGTGACTTTACTCATTGGAACTTTAAATACTGTAAATATTGATTATACTTTGTTTTTTAATCATCTAAGTCATTTTGAATATGAAAAAGTCATTGATTTATGTATGTTCAAAAAACCTATGGAAGAATGGATAGAGTCATATCAAAAAGCACTAGAAAATGAGTCTCTACCAAAAGATGAAATTAGTTCTCAAATGCAACAAGTAAATCCAAAATATGTATTAAAAAACTATATGATTCAAGAAGCCATTGATAAAGCTGAAAATGATGATTTTACTTTGGTGAATGATTTGTTAAAAATCGCACAAAATCCTTATGTTGTTCATAAAGGTTATGAGAGATATATGTACTCAACACCTCAAGAGTTTTGTAATGTTCAATTGAGTTGTTCTTCGTAATATAAGTTTAAATGAAAATGTTAAAAATAAACATTTTCATTTAAATCGTTGATTTGTTTTAGAATAGCTTCTGGATTATTGTATTGTACTTGAAGTGGAAAGTAATTGTTTTTGTATTTAAATACTAGTGAGGGAAAACCATTCACATTTAACTTTCTTCTTCTATTTAAATCTTCTTGAAATATACTTACTATTTCATCTGATTCTAAATCAGCAGAGAATTTATCCACATCAAGGCCGATACTAGAAGCTGCGAGCTCCAGCGTATCTCTATTTGACGGGTTAGACGCTTTTAGATAATATAACTCTTGAATGGCTTGAATCATCTCGTATTCTTTACCTTGAACACGTGCAGCAATACTTGCTTGACATGAGAGATACGTTGATCGTCTGGGTTTACAGTTTGTCCAAAAATCATGGTTGAACTTTGTTCCCAATTGCTCTTCTATTTGTCTCCAAATACCTTGTAACATCTCTTGCATATCTTGAGCCATATCAATATCGCTGTGAGGTGCTAGACCTCCGTGTACATAAACTACTTTGATATTATCATTTAAGTTTTCTAATACTTTTTTCCATGTGGGTGCAAATCCATAACACCAAGAACACATTGGATCTAATACATAATATAAAGTAGTCATAATTTACCTTTTAATTTCTTATTTGTTTATGCGCTTAAATTTCAATTTCTAATGCAATAGGGCAGTGATCACTTCCTAGTACATCGCTTAAAATATAAGCATCTTTTACTGAATCTTTTAAATCATCACTTACATAGAAATAATCAATTCTCCATCCCACGTTATTGGCTCTTGCATTGGCTCTGTAAGACCACCAGCTATATGAATCAGGTTTATCATCATTGACATGTCTAAAAGTATCTATATATCCATGAGATAAAAACTTATCTAACCAATCTCTCTCCATTGGTAAAAATCCAGAAACTTTTTCATTTGCTTTAGGACGTGCTAAATCTATTTCTTTATGGGCTGTATTTACATCTCCACAAATGATGATTGATTTTCCTTCTTTTTTTAAAGCTTCACAATGATCTAAAAATCTATCATAAAATTCCATTTTATAAACCAACCGTTCTTCTTTGCTTTGACCATTTGGAAAATAAACATTAAAAAATGCAATGTCTTTGTCTCCAAGAGTAAAGTGAGCTTCGTTAATTCGACCTTCATCTAATACATCAACACCTCTACAATTGTCTTCTAGTGTGGTTGTTATGTCTGTATAAAGTGCAGTTCCTGATCTTCCTTTAATAGCAGAAGAACTAACCAGTACATTTTCATACTGCTTATCAAAGATTGAAGCTGGTATTTGCTCTGCTTGAGCTTTGATTTCTTGAAGTCCTAAGATATCAATATTGGCTTCATCTACCCATTTAAGTGCTTCTTTTTTATCAACTGCACGTACTCCATTTACATTCCACGAGACAAATTTATATGTTTTCATTTTTCTTGTTCTACCTTTGTATTTTTTTTAATAATCTTTTTACTTTTATTTTTTTTAGAATTGAGAAAGTTTGACATTCCCATGTTTTTATTTCCAAATTTACTACCACTTTTAGGCACAAGAGAAGTATTTTTCCCTCCATGCATATCAATATAACCTTGGGTACTTTGAGTACTATGTTTGGTAGCTATAGATGATGTCACTAAAAACAGTAATATTAATAAATATTTCATTTATATCCTTTTGTAAGATGGATTATAAAACATTATATATTAAAGTAAATAAATTTTTTAACTATTTTTTTTAAATCCCAATAAATAGATTTCTAATTGTTTCATACAAATATCAAATTCTTTGGAAGAGCCACTTTGTTTGGAAATAAGAAGAGCTCCTTCAATAGAAGAGATTAGAAATAGAGCAGTGTTTTTATAGTTGATTTCAATGATTTCACCATTTTGGTGTGCTTTTTTTAAAGTTTGTTCAAATAAAGCACTCCAATTAGAAAAAATTTCATTTAATATGTCTGAAAAATCTTTGTCTTCACATGAACACTCTTGTAGTAGATTTCCTAAAGGACAGCCTTTTGTGAAATCTCGATTGGCACTTTCTTTTATAATAGATATTAATAAGTTAAGAATGTCTTTTTCACAATTTTCAAGTTTTACCCAATTTTGCTCAACTCTTGTCCTGATCTTTTCTTCAATCATCACCAGAACCATTTCTTTTTTGGAAGAAAAATAGTGGTACATAGAGCCTTTTTTAGCTTTTGCACTCTCCAAGATTGAGGCAAGTGATGCCCCGTTATATCCTTTTGAATATACCTCTTGAAATGTTGCTTCTATTAATCTACTACGAATGTCACTCATAAATTTCCTAGGATTTATTTTTTTGTATTATATCCAAGATTAATTGAGGCTCACATCTTTTTGTGTAATCTTCATCAATAAAAGCAAAAATAACAACACCTTTTTTATCCAAGACATACGTTGCTGGCATTGGAATCTCATAAGAGTCATCATCATTTGAAGTAGGTAAGTTAATTTTAAATGATTCATAAATAGGTTTAAGCTCATCTGCTAAGGAAAAAACCAAACCAAATTCTTTTGCGATAACATTTTTTTCATCACTTAAAACTTCAAATGAAAGTTCATTTTTTTCTTGTGTGCTTAAAGATGCATCTGGTGTTTGGGGTGATATTGCAATCAATGAACTGTTTAGCTCATTTAATTCACCTAGTATTCCTTGAAATTCTTTTAACTCTAAATTACAATAAGGACACCATCCACCTCTATAAAAGTTTAAAACAACAAAATCATTTTTTTCTAATTCATCTTTTAAAGACACCTGATTATTTAATGCATTGGGTAAAGCAAAAGGATGTACTTGTGCTCCAACTTTTAGAGCATTTTTACTGATGTTTTGCTCCACTAATGTTTGTGTTGCTTTTAACATAACTTCTTGCGTTGCAACAGGAACTTTGTTTCTGAATGCTTCTTGATAACTTTTAATTTTTTCATCTAACTTTGACATTTAATTCTCCTTGACCAACTGGTTGGTTTATGTAATTGTAATCTATTTTTTTTTCTTTGTCAAGCTTTTTTAAAAATTAGTATGAAATAGAGAAGTTTGTGAAAGTGACAAAGTTAAGTTTTGATGATGTTATATTTGTTACCTTACTATAAGAAGAACCTTTTTTTAAGATACTTACAAAAGAATCAAAAGTATTGTCATCTAAATTGGCAAGGGCTTCAACATCTCCATTGGGTAG
>MAAG01000017.1:0-300 GCA_002163065.1 Arcobacter sp. 31_11_sub10_T18 | reverse complement strand
TTTAAAATAAAGAAAGATTAATGAATTTTTTCTTCAATAGAATCAAAAGCTTTTTTATAAGCTGCTGCTTGTAGATGATCGAGAGATAAGGTCATTGGTAAATCTTTCAAGAACTCCATAATTACTGTGATATTACTGTTTGCTACTTGCGCTCTTGTTAATGCTGTACTTGCTTTTTTTTCGGCACTCATTGTTATGTCCTTTTATTTAAGTTTGTATACAAGAAGATTATAATTGAAGGAAACTTAAAAATAGAGAATAAATCATTTCACCTAAAATTTGTGTCAATATTTTCTAGCT
>MAAG01000169.1 GCA_002163065.1 Arcobacter sp. 31_11_sub10_T18 | reverse complement strand
GATATAAAATAAAGTCATATTTTTAATGGCAGTTTTTGGCTCAGGAAGTAAGGATATATCCACAGTTTTGGGAATATCTTTTCCTAAAAATATCCATAAAAATACAATGGAAACTGCCACACTTACAACATAAGGAACAAACATATTAGATATATACTCAGTAAAACCAATATTGAAATAGTTGGCCGTTACGATATTTGTCAGATTTGAAAAGACTAGAGGTAAAGAAGCACTATCGGAGATAAATCCACCTGCAAGTAAAAAAGCAACAATAGATTTGGTATTTAATTTTAATACTCTCATTTTTGCCAATAGAATTGGTGTTAAGATAAGTGCTGCTCCATCATTTGCAAACAATGCTGAAACAAAAGCTCCCAGTAAAATGGAGTAAACAAACATTTTAAAGCCATTACCTTTAGAGAACTTTGCCATTTTTAAAGCTGCCCATTCAAAAAAACCAATTTCGTCTAAAACCATAGATAAAATAATGATTCCAATAAACGATAAAGTAGCATCCCAAACGATGTCAGCCACGATAAAAACATCATCGAAACTCACCACATTAAATAATAATGCAACAATAGCTCCAGCAACTGCAGTGGTTCCTATTTGAAGATTTCGGGGTTGCCATATTACAAAAATAAGGGTTATAACAAAAATACTACTGGCAAGAATCATTCTGCAATATCTTCTACTTTAACATAAGCTTTTAATACATAAATAAAAGTATCCACTTCAAACTCATCATATCTCTCAACAGTTACAGGAACTCGAACAAACTCTTCCCCTTCAAACTCATCTAGGTTTTCCCAATGGTTAATCAAGTTGTTTGAATAAAATAAAAATCCATGAACAGTATCACCTTCTTCATCTAAACGCATTCCTGGATATCCCATACTGGCACTCCATCCTGCATCTTTTAAAAACCCATTAGCAGTTGCTGGTACAAACTTACCTACAACTTTTTCTAGGACCTCACCGTGTGGACAATTTGGCATTAACGTCCCGTATACAAATAAACAATCACCCATTTCTTTCTCCTAACATGCTTTTTGAAGTTTTGGTATATCTAAGTCTAAAGTATTAATTTGTGTTAGACTCGCTTGTAAAAAAGTATCTAGAGAGATTTTGATGTTATAATAAGCCCATCGCCCTTCTCTATTTAAATCTAGATACCCTGCTTCTTTTAAAATTTTTAAATGTCTTGATAATCGTGACTGAATCATATCAAAAGATTTTTCTAAATCACATACACAAACTTTTCCATTTGTACTCATAAATTTTAAAAGTCTGATTCTGGTTTCGTCATTAAGTGCACTTACACTTTTTAAAAACATATCCATTTTAGCCCTCACATATTAAATTATTTGGAAGTATAACCAAATAATATTAATATATCAACATATCTTGATATGTAAAATTAAATACTTCTATTTAAAATGTTGCACAAGATTAAGTTTTAAAATATAGTTTAATATGATTAAATAAATTGTTACAATAAGTCACAATATTTAATTTAACTGTATTAAAATACATATAAATGACATTTACTTCCTTATAAATGATATTATTGTCACCAAAAAGTAATATTTTAAATAAAGGTCTGTTGAATGAGTGAATCTTTAAAAATTGATATTTCAGGTATTAATTCTGATTTTATAAGTACTTTACAAAATAGATATTCTAAAGATGTAAAAATAAAACATGATTCTAAAAAGGATAGTATTCAAATTGAATTTTCTAAACCAATACATGAAAAATTTATATTAAATACCTTAGACAGTTTTTTAAACAATACTCAGGATAAAAATAACAAAGAGTTAATGCCTTATTGGTTTTTTGATGAAAACAATTCTTTAGTAAGAGGGCCAAGGGAAAATTTTCTATTAACAAAAAGAGAAGTAAAATTTATAAAAATGTTATTGACCAGTAGAGGGATAGTTACTTATGCAAAAATGATACAAGCTTTATGGGAAAATCCTGAAAAGGTATCTAAAAATGCTATGAGATTATTTACTAAAAATATTAAGAAAAAGCTTCCACCCAACATCTTGATGAATTTCCATAATATTGGATATAAATTGGCTTCTTAATTTATATAGGAAAGTAAGGAAGCAAATTCTCTTACTTTTTACTATTTAAAATTTGATTGAACTTCAGGTATTCCTGCACAACAACTTTGTTGTAACTCATCTAAAACCGATTGTAAAATCTCAAAATTAGCAATACAGTTTAAAATTCTTCCATCTCGTTTTTGACTAATCAAATTAACATTAGCCAATTTTGTTAAATGGTGAGAAAGAGTTGACCCTGGTATTTTTAAATGGTCTTGAATAGTACCCACTGGAACACCATCTGTTCCTACTTTAATCAAAAACATATATATTCTAAGTCTTGTGACATTTCCAAGTTCTGCTAAATATTTTGCTAATTCAATTTCAGTCATAGTATTCTTTCGGTTTTATTTTGATATTTTGATATTTTAACCAAACTTTAGTAATAGCAAATTAAATTCAAGAACTATCTTTTTCCCAATATCAATTATATTATTTTTGAAAAAATAACTTTTATGTCACTTTGGCATGTCAGAATTAAAATCCAAATTTAGGAGGATAGAATGAAATTTACACATTTACCATTAGTCGCACTACTATTAACTTTGCTAAGCAGCTCTTTATCTGCTGAGAAACTAGCTCTTTATACAGAAGAGTTTCCACCTTTTAACTACAGTGAAAAAGGAAAAATAGTTGGTGTTTCTACTGAAATAGTTGAAGCAGTTATGAAAAGAGCTGGTTTGGAGCATTCAATAAAGAGTTTACCATGGGCACGTACCTATAAAATGAGCCAAGCAAAAACAAACTCATTTATATACTCAATTAGTAGACGTGCAAAAAGAGAAAATCTTTTTCAATGGGTCGGAATTATAACTCCAGCAACCCAATCTATTTTTGCCTTAAGTAATAGAGCTGATGTAAGAATCAATGCCCTTGAAGATTTAAACAAGTACAAAGTAGGTACTACAGTTGAAGACTCACGTGAAGCATACTTAGCTTCAAAAGGTTTTGATGTTGAAAAGTTCCAAAGAGTTGCAGGAGATTCAGCCTATGTACTTAACTACAAAAAACTTAAAAAGAAAAGAATTGATGTTATGCCAATGCCCGATGCTGTTATGAGTCATATCTCTAAACAGCAAGGGGATAATCCAAGTACTGTATTAAAAAAAGTTTTTCCTTTAAAAGAAATCTCACAAGGTGGATATTATCTAGCTGCGAGTTTATCAACACCAAAAGACACTGTAGAAAAAGTCAAAGTTGCACTAGAGTCTTTTAAAAAAACAAATGAATATAAAATGATTCTAAAAAAATGGGGACTATAGAGTTTATCTCTTAAATCACCACTAGATATAAATGTGAGCTGCACTTAATAGTTTAAGTACAGTTCACATTAGAAAACATGACTATACCAAGGATACAAACATGAACTTATCAAATAAAATTTTATTTCCACTTATTGCTATCATGGCAATTTTCACCATCATAGTAGGTTCTGTTATATATACCTCTCAAACAAATATGATTAACAAAATACAAAAAAATAATAAAGTAAGTTTTATTAAAGACCTTCAAAGTAGCAAAGGTTCTCAGAAAGAAGTCAACAAACAGTTTTTAGAGTTATTATCAAAAATGATTGCAAAATCTGTTTCAAACTTGGTCTATAATATGGATCAAGACAATATTAATAAAGCTGCATTAGAATTTATGAATATAAAGTCTGTCAAAGCGTTATATGTTTTTGACAAGGCAGAAAATTCTTATATCTACGGAATTGAGATACAAAACAAAGAGTTATTAAAAAACACAACTCCTAGTGAAGAAATAAAAACAATTAATCTTATCAAAGAAGAGTTAACTGTCAAAGGTGAAGTTATAGGTTCAATAGAAATATATTATGACAATAAACTCATTGATGAAAAAGTTAAACAACACGAAACAAAAAAACTAAATGAATTTTCCCTCTTTAATAAACAAGTAAAAAATGAAGCAATGAGTTCTTTTAGAAATCAAATGATTATTTTTGTTATTGGTATTTTAATTGTATCTTTCATCATCGCATTTATCCTTAAAAAAACGGTATTAAATCCTATCAAAATTCTCTCATTAGGATTAAATGATTTTTTCTCTTTTTTAAAAAAAGAAGTAGACAGTGCCAAACCAATCAAGATTACCAGTAAAGATGAGTTTGGAAAAATCACATCTTTGATTAACAGTAATATATCTACTATACAAACTGGAATAGAAGAAGACACTCAACTACTTGCAGATATTACTGATGTAGCTGAGAAAATTAAAGGAGGCTCACTATCTAATAGAGTTGAAGTATCAACTTCAAATGAACTCCTACTCACTTTAAAACAAGTCATAAATGACATGCTTGATAACATGCAATCCCTCATTGGAAAAGATATCAATAACTTAAATGCTCTTTTAGATACCTATTCTAAGTATGACTTTACAGCAAAAATTGATGTCTCTGGACAGTTAGAAGAAAAGTCAATGAAACTAGGATCCATGATTAACTTGATGCTAAAAGAGAATTTTGAAATAGGAACCAATTTGGAAGAAACTGCAGATAAACTCTTTACTAGTGTATCAACGATATCTGAGTCCTCTACCTATCAAGCAGCCTCTCTGGAGGAAATTTCAGCAGCCATTGATCAAATCACATCAACCATTTCAAATACAGCACAACAAGCAACACAAATGTTAAGTATTTCAGAAGAAACAAAAAAATCATCAGACCATGGAAGTATTTTATCCACAAGAACTGCCTCTTCCATGGATAAAATAAATGAACAAGTAAATAATATCAATGAAGCTATAACAGTAATTGATCAAATCGCCTTTCAAACCAACATTTTATCACTTAATGCAGCAGTTGAAGCTGCAACTGCTGGTGAAGCAGGAAAAGGTTTTGCTGTTGTGGCACAAGAAGTGCGAAATCTTGCTACCAGATCTGCCCAAGCAGCCAAAGAAATAAAAGATATTGTTGAAAAAGCCCTCGAGTATACCAGTCAAGGTAAAGAGATTTCAGAAGAGTTAACAGTAGGATTTGGTGAGTTAAG